>JBFKAF010000276.1:0-5104 GCA_041621735.1 Pseudomonas sp. | reverse complement strand
CCGGGGGTGAGCCATGACCAACGGTTTGGCGATTCTGCTGTTCGCGGTCTTCGCCCTGCTTAGCGGGGCCCTGTTGCGCTTCCTTCTGCATGGCAGCAAGGTGCCCTATTCGGTGGCGCTGCTGCTGCTCGGCCTGTCGCTCGGCGCGCTGGCGCAGCAGGCCTGGCTGCCCGCCTGGGCTGGGGAGTTGCGCCAGAGCATTGACCTGGTGGCCGGCATCGAGCCGCAGCTGATCCTGTTCCTGTTTCTGCCCGCGCTGATCTTCGAGTCCGCCTTCGCCCTGGAGGTGCACCTGTTCCGCCGCATGCTGGTGCAGATCGCCCTGCTGGCGGTGCCGGGGCTGATGATCGCGACCCTGCTCACCGCGCTGCTGGTGCGCCTGGCCCTGCCGCTGGAGTGGAGCTGGCCGGTGGCGCTGATGTTCGGCGCGCTGGTCAGCGCCACCGATCCGGTGGCGGTGGTGTCCTTGCTCAAGGAGCAGAGTTCGCGCAAACGCCTGGAAACCCTGATCGAAGGCGAATCTTTGCTCAACGACGGCACCGCCATCGTGTTCTTCGTGCTGTTCTACGGCATGTTGCTGGGCGGCGCGGCCGAGGTCGGGGTCGCTCACGTCAGTCAGGAGTTCCTCCGCGTGGTGTGCGTCGGAGCCCTGGTCGGGCTGCTGGTGGCGGCGGTGGTGGTGGTCTGGGTCGGCAAGGTGTTCAACGACGCGGTGCTGGAAACCGTGCTGACCATAGCCGCGGCCTACCTGGGGTTTATCGTCGCCGAACACGGCTTCCATTCCTCCGGCGTGGTGGCGGTGGTGACCACCGCCGTGCTGCTGGCCGGGGTCGGCCGCACCCGCTTCAGTCCGGAGGTGATGCACTACCTGCGGCATTTCTGGGAAATGCTCGCCTATATCTTCAACACCCTGATCTTCCTGCTGGTCGGCATCATCATCGCCCGCCTGGTGGCGCCGCCGTCGCTGCAGATGTGGCTGAGCCTGCTGCTGCTCTACCTGGGGGTGAACCTGATTCGCGGCGCCACCATTGGCATGCTCTCGCCGCTGCTGGCGCGCCTGGGTATCGGCTTGACCCGCGACAAGGCGATCGTGCTGACCTGGGGCGGCCTGCGTGGCGCGGTGGCCCTGGCCCTGGCGCTGTCGGTGGCGCAGCAGGAGCAGATCGCCGCCGAGATCCGCGAGCAGGTGCTGTTTCTCACCGCCGGCCTGGTGGTGCTGACCATAGTGATCAACGGCGGCAGCATCAGCGCCCTGTTGCGCTGGCTCGGCCTGGCCCAGTTGCCGGCGGCCAAGCAGGCCACGGTGGTCAAGGCCGAGGGCCTGATCCACAACGAGGTGGCCGATCTGCTCGAGGCTCTGCGCCGCGACGCGCTGCTCGCTAACGCCGACTGGCCGAGCATCGAGCGCAGCCTGCAGCGGCTGAAACTCAGCGCGCAGTTCCAGCCGAGCGAGCCCGAACCGCAGGAAGACCTGGCGATTTTCTACAAGCGCCAGCTGCTGGAAAGCGAACGGCAGAACTACTGGAACCAGTTCGGCCTGGGGCTGCTCGACCACGGCGCCGCGACGCGCCTGGTGGAGGCGGTGGAGGCGGCGCTCGATGGCAGCCCCGACCTCGGCCCGCGGGCCCGCTTGCTGGCGCTCTGGTCCGAACCGCCCTGGCTGGAACGCCTGGCCCACTGGGGCTGGCTGCGGCGCAGCCGCTTCCGCCACCTGGCCGCCGTTTACGGCACCCTGCGCGGCTATCTGCAAGCCCAGCAGGCGTTGTGGACGCTGGCCAGCGACCGGGCCCCGGACCCGGCCATGGCTCAGGCCGCCCAGCAGCAGATCGACGCCAACCTCGAGCAGGCCCAGGCGCGTCTGGCGCAACTGCGTCGTGAGCACGGCGCCGCCGTCGCCCAACTGGAAAGCTATACCGCGCTGCGCCTGCTGCTCAACCGCCAGCGCGAGGCGGTGCAGCACCTGGCCGACGAGGGCGTGCTCGAACCGGCGGAAAGCCGCAAGCTGATCGAACGGGTGGAACAGCAGATGTTCGCGCTGGCCCGCGGGCGGGTGGAGGAGGCCGACCTGTAAGACCGACCTCGCTGCCGCCCGCTGCCGGGGGCGGCGCCGCGTTCACTCGGCCAGCGGCTCCGACCAGAGCGTCATGCTCAGGCTGTGCCGCTCGCCGGGCGCCAGGTTCAGCGCATCGTCCAGCACGTTGGCCGACTCGATGCAGAGCATGCCCTGCCAGGCATCTTCGGCAAACTGCGACAGGCGTTTGGCCTTGTCCACCCAGGGGTTCCACAGCACCGCCGAGCGCGAACCGCTGCTCTGCAGGTGAACCCGCCGCTGCCAGCCCGGATCGAGGATGCTCAGCTCGGCGGGCAGGCCCAGGTAGATGCGGTCGGTCTCGCCGCCGATGCGCAGGTTGCCGTCCTGCCAGCGCTCCTGCCAGTCGTCCAGGGTCTCGATATAGCGGCTGCCGTCGAGGCCCTCGACCTCGATCTGGCGCACATCGCTGACCGCGAAGTAGCTGTGCAGCGCCTGGCTGATGGCCGCCGGCGCGCTGCCCTGGTTATGGCTGGTGAGGCTGATCTGCAGGCGCTGGTTGAGGCGAATGCTCAGGGTCAGGCTGACCCCCGGCCAGCCGGGCAGGCCGTCATCCGGATCGATGAAGGTGAAATCCAGGCGCACCCCGCCGTCCTCGTTCTCCACCCCCAGCAGTTGCCAGTCCTCGCCGCGCACCAGGCCGTGGGCCGGGACTATCATGCGCCCGCTCTGGTACATCGCCTGGACCGGCTGCGGGTTGCGCGCCAGGTCGCCGAACCAGGGCCAGCACACCGGCACTCCGCCGCGCAGGGCCTGACCCTTCTTGTAGCTGGCCTGCTCGCTGAGCCAGATCAGTGGCGGCTGACCATGTTCTTGATAGCTCAAAACCTGGGCGCCCTGCTGGGCCACCAGCAATTCGGCCCGCGCCGTGCGCACCCGCCAGCAGACCAGTTCGTCCATTTCCACCCGTTCCACCTGCGGGGTTTGCTCTGCACTGTTCATGGCTGCACTCCTCTAGCAATACATAAGGGAATTTGAACCCAGTCGGAGGAAAAGGCCAATGGCGAATGACCGAGCGGCTCGGCTCGAACCGGCAGGTGCTGCGAGATTTCGTGCCGAGCCTTGCATCCCGACTACCCTTGCAGGGAGGAGATCGCCGTAACGGAGAGCTGCATGCGCAAACTGTTGATCGCCCTGGCAATAGTCGTCGGCCTGGTGGCGCTGGGCTGGTGGTGGAGTCGTCCGCAGCCGCTGGCGGTGCGGTTGCTGGAGGTCGAGCGGGGGCCGGTCGAGGCGCTGGTGGCCAACACCCGCGCCGGCACCCTGAAGTCCTGCCGACGTTCACACTTGTCCTTCGAGACGGGCGGCCAGGTCGACGAGTTGCTGATCGGCGAGGGGCAGCGGGTGCTCAAGGGCGAGCTGTTGATGCGCCTGCGCCAGGATGAGCAACAGGCCCGTCTGGCGGAGGCCGAGGCGCGCCTCAAGGGCCTGCGCAACCAGCGTCAGCAGCGCTGTCTGCAGGCCGAGCTGGAGCGCCGCGATCATCAGCGCCTGAGTCGCCTGGCCGAGCGCAAGTTGGTGGCCGCCGACCGTTTGGATCAGCTGGCGACCCGGGCGCGGTTGGCGCGGCTGGCCTGTGATGCCAGCGAGTCGCAGATCCACGAGGCCGAAGCGGGTCTGGCGCTGCACCGCGCGCTGCTGGAGCAGACCAGCCTGCGCGCGCCTTTCGCCGGCATAGTGGCGGAGATCAACGGCGAGCTGGGCGAGTACATCACCCCCTCGCCGCCGGGGATTCCGACGCCGCCGGCGGTGGACCTGATTGACGACAGCTGCCTGTACGTGCAGGCGCCGATCGACGAGGTGGACGTCTCCCGCGTGCACCTGGGCCTGCCGGTGCGGATCAGCCTGGACGCCTATCGTGATCAGCATTTCGCCGGCGAGGTCAGTCGCATCGCCCCCTTCGTGCAGGAACTGGAGAAACAGGCGCGCACCGTCGACATCGAGGTGCGCTTCGCCGAGGTGCCGCCGGGGCTGGCCCTGCTGACCGGCTACAGCGCCGATGTCGAGGTGCTCCTGGAGCGCAAGCGCGATGCCCTGCGCATACCCACCGAGAGCCTGCTGGAAGGCCAGCGGGTGCTGCGCTACGACGCCGCAGCGGGGGTGTTGCGCGAGGTGAGGGTGCACACCGGCCTGGCCAACTGGCGCTGGACCGAGGTGCTGGAGGGCCTGGAGGCGGGCACGCAGATTCTCGCCAGCCTCGATCAGGAGGCCCTCGGCGACGGCGTGGCGGTGATCCCGCAGGCCGCGACCGAGGCGTCGCCATGATCCGCTTGCGCGAGGTGACCCGGCGTTTTCAGATCGGCGAGCAGCAGGTGCTGGGCCTGGATCGGCTGAGCCTGGACGTGGCCGCCGGGGAGTACCTGGCGGTGATGGGGCCGTCCGGCTCGGGCAAGTCGACGCTGCTGAATATCCTCGGCCTGCTGGATGCGCCGGACGCCGGCGAATACTGGCTGAACGGCGAGGCGACGGCGAGCCTGAGCGAGGAGCGCCGGGCCGAGTTGCGCAGCCGCTGGATAGGGTTCGTGTTCCAGTCCTATCACCTGATTCCGCGCCTGAACGCCTTGGAAAACATCGAGCTGCCGATGCTCCTGGCCGGCATCGAACCGGCCGAGCGGCGCCGCCGCAGTGCCGCGCTGGTAGAGCGCCTGGGCCTGGGCGAGCGCATCGCCCACCGCCCGGCCGAGCTGTCCGGGGGGCAGCGCCAGCGGGTGGCCATCGCCCGCGCCATGGTCATGCAGCCTTTGCTGCTGTTGGCCGATGAGCCGACCGGCAATCTCGACAGCCATTCCGGCGCCGAGGTGATCGCCCTGCTGGAAGAGCTCAACGCCGACGGCCTGACCCTGCTGGTGGTGACCCATGACGCGGTGCTGGCGCGACGCGCCCGGCGGCAGATCCATATGCGCGATGGCTGCATCCTCGCCGAGCCGAGCCTGGTGCCGGCCTGATGCGCGCCGCCGATGCCGTGACCCTGTGGCTCGGCGCGTTGCGTGGGCACCGTTCGCGCAGCCTGATGCT
>JBFKAF010000275.1:0-5122 GCA_041621735.1 Pseudomonas sp. | reverse complement strand
TGAGGCTGGCGAGGGCGATGGCGAGGGACGCTAGGGTCTTCATGAGGATGCTCCTCTGTGGGGACGAGAAACGGCGGCGCCTATGCAGGCGCCGCCGAACCGTTACAGCGCAGCCTTGACCGGCGGGAAGTCGATGTCGGTGTGCGCCAGGTTGTTGGTGAAATTGGTCAGCACGTTGAGCGCCACCTGGGCCACGACTTCGAGGATCAGGCCGTCATCCAGGCCCGCCTCGCGGGCGGCGAGCAACTCGCTGTCGCGAATGCGTCCGCGCTGCGCCAGCAGTTGCGTGGCCAGTTCGGCGGTGTGCGCTTCCAGCGGGTCGCTTGCCTTGCCCGCGCGAGCGGCGAGCAATTCTTCGGTGCTCAGACCGGCGCCCTTGCCCATCAGGCTGTGGGCGCTCAGGCAATACTCGCAACCATGAGTCTGGGCCACCGCCAGGGCGATGATCTCGCGCTGGCGAGCGCTGAGGCGGCCGCGGCCGAGGGTTTCCGAGAGGCCCAGGTATGCCTGCAAGGCCACAGGGGCTTGCGCCAGGGTACTGAACAGATTGGGCAACATGCCCAGCTTGCGGCCCACCGCGTCCAGCGTGGCGGCGGTTTGGGCGTCGGTGTGGGCGAGGTCAACGGGGGCGATACGCGGCATGCTGAGTTTCCTTCGGTTAGTGGTGAGACTGTGCTATCCACTTTGACCGAGAAGACGATATTGGTGATGATGAATAGTCTCCTTAATCTAGCCGATGGTATCGAATGGACCGTCTCTCTCCCTTGCTTGCCCGTTTCAGCCTGAGTGCCAGGGTGTTCCACAGTGGGCCGCTGTGCGGCCTCTCCGAGCAGTTCGACGGCGGCAGCGTCGGTTATCTGCACCTGTTGCGTCGCGGCAGCTTGCGGGTCTCCGGAGCGCAGATGCACAGTTATCAGATCGATCAACCCTCGTTGCTGTTGTTTCCCCGACCCTGCAGCCACCGCCTGCATGCCGATGGCCTGGAGGGGGCCGAACTGCTGTGCGCCACCTTCGACTTCGGCGGCGGCCTGGGCAACCCGCTGCTGCGCACTCTGCCCGCCGAGATGCTGGTGCCATTGGCGCAGATTCCCAGCCTGGAGCCGGTGCTCAACCTGTTGTTCGACGAGGCGTTCGACGATCACTGCGGACGCCAGGCGGCCATCGATCGCCTGGTCGAGTACGTGTTGATCCTGCTGATGCGCCACGCCATGGACGCCAATCTGCTGCAGGCGGGGATTCTCGCCGGCTTGGCCGAGCCGCGCCTGGCCAAGGCGATCAATGCCATGCACGAACAACCGGAGGCCGGCTGGACCCTGGCAAGCCTGGCGCAGCGGGCCGGCATGTCACGAGCGCGCTTTGCGGTGAACTTCCGCGAGGCGGTCGGTATGACGCCGCTGGATTACCTGACCGAGTGGCGTCTGAGCCTGGCCAAGAGCCTGCTCAAACACGGTAAACCCATGGGGCTGGTGGCACCGGCGGTCGGCTATGCCAGCCCGGAAGCACTGTCGCGGGTGTTCAGCCGCTGCTGCGGGTTGTCGCCACGGGACTGGCTGAAGGGCCTGACGCAGGCCTGAGCGGGTCTGGGCTGCACGGGTAGTTACGGCGCGCCGGCCGGCTCGGGCCAGTCGAGGGTGCCGCTGTCGGTAAAGCGCGCGGTGCCGAACAGGCCACCGGCCAGTTTGCCGTGCAGTTCATAGGGCAGGCCTTGCCCAGGCTTGTAGCCGGCCGCGCCCCAGGCCTGACGCATGGCGGAGAACGCGGAAATGCTCACCGGCACGCTGATCAGCGCCTCGCCGAAGCGCGGCACCTGGCCGCGTTGGTCGCTCACCCCGCTGGCCAGCGGCTGGCCGTTGACGGCCAGATCCAGGGCCACGCCGTCGAAGTCGATGGCGGCATCATTGGGGTTGAGTACCCGCAGTTTCACCGCGAAACGCACCTCCAGGCCTTCGCCGGCCAGTGGCTCCAGGCCAACCAGGTCGATGCGCAGCGGATCGCGCTGGCCAAGGCTGCTGCACGCCGTCAGGCCGAACGCCAGCAGGCTGCAGAGCAGGACGCGGATCAGGTGGGAGGCGCTGATGGACATGGGCTGAGATTCCGTTGTGGGCTGTGGCTACAGGATAGAAGACAGTCGCGAATGGGTTTTGCTCAGTCAGCCTCTCAGCCTCTCGGTCATGGTGAGTCGGCTGAGCCGCGTCCGCGCAACCGCCTCTATCGTGCGATGCCTCACGCACGCTGCTTGGCCCCGAGCACCAGGGCGATGCCACCGAGTACCGCGACCGCACTCAACAGCAATCTCAGGCTCAGGGCTTCGTCGAGCAGCAGGCTGCCGGCCAAGGCGGCGAGGATCGGCACGCTGAGCTGCACGGTGGCCGCCTGGAACGCCCGCAACCCGCGCAGGGCGGTGTACCAGATGGCGTAGCCGATGCCCGAGGTGAGGGCGCCGGACAGCAGCGCGTAGATCAACCCCGGCACATCCCAGCTCAGGCGACTGAGCAGCAGCGCGCTGACCAGCAAGGCCAACGGCACGGCGCGCAGAAAGTTGCCGGCGGTGGCGGCGAGCGGATCGGCGATGCCGCGCCCGAGTAGCGAGTAGGCGCCCCATGCCGCGCCGGCCAGCAGCATCAGCAGGGCACTGCCCAGGGCCGGCGCGCTGGCGCCGGGCAGTAGCAGAACCAGCATGCCACCGAGGGCCAGAAGCAAGCCCGCTGCGGTCAGCGGGCTGAGGCGTTCGCCGCGATAAAAACCCCAGGCCAGCATGCTGATCTGCACCGCGCCGAACAGCAGCAGTGCGCCGACCCCGGCGTCCAGCTGGAGATAAGCGAAGGAGAACGCCGCCGCGTAGGCCAGCAGGGCGACTGCGGCGAACCAACTGCCGGCGAGGGCGCCGTTGCCTGAGCGCAGGCGCAGCAACA
The DNA here is from genome assembly GCA_041621735.1 of Pseudomonas sp. Lineage (GTDB taxonomy): Bacteria > Pseudomonadota > Gammaproteobacteria > Pseudomonadales > Pseudomonadaceae > Aquipseudomonas. Next base: position 2,210 of record JBFKAF010000275.1, on the reverse strand, counting down.
GCCACAGGGTGAGGGCGCCGGAGAGGATGCGCAGGCTGGTGAAGCTGGCCGCATCGATGGCGGTGTCTTTCAGCGCCAGGCGGCACAGCAGCGAGTTGCCGGCGAAGGCGAGCATGGCCAGGGCGGTCAGCAGCAGGGTGCGAGCGGTCATGGGTCATCCGTGCGAATGGGGTCTGGTTGGGCGCCAGCCCGGGCCCGACATCTAAACATACAGCGGCTGCGCGCTGTCCACCTCTGCAGTGGCGATGCGCGGCGCTGTATGCGCGATTGCGGCGGTTCGTGTCTGCTCTTGCGCGGGCGCCGCGGCAAGCGATGGCTGGTCGAGGTGCGGCTGAGGGGCCGACGAGAGGGCCGGGTGCTACTCGGCAGTGGGCTACGCTTTTGCCAGTGACCTGCTGGTTCGCTCAACGACCGGGGCATCGTTGTGCTGAGCCGATCTGAACCTTTACGCGCGGCCGCTGGCTTACAGACAACCATCGCCGACTGCCCCCCGCGAGACGAAGGCCGTTTATGTCCAGACCGACTGCTGTTGTCGAACGACCAAGGCTATTGCCCTGGTATAACCGTAACCGCGAGCGTGCCGCGCAACTCTTCGGGCTGATAGCGGACGAGGCCTATTACAGCCGTCCGATTGCGCTGCGCAATCCCATCGTCTTCTATCAGGGGCACATTCCGGCGTTCAGCTTCAATACGCTGGTCAAGCAGGGCTTGGGCCGACCGAGTATCGATGCCCGGCTGGAACAGCTGTTTGCCCGTGGCATCGACCCGCACGAGGGTTCCAGTAACGTCAGGGCGCGGGGCAACGAGGCCGACCAGTGGCCCAGCCGCGACGAGGTGGACGCGTTCTGCGCCGAGGCCGATCGCCAGGTGCGGGCGGCGCTGGCCGAGCAGGACCAGGTTGGCGCGGCTGCCCTGCCGCCTGAACGCGTCGAGGCGGCCCACTGCATCCTCGAACACGAAGCCACCCACCTGGAAACGCTGATGTACATGTGGCATCAGCTGCCGCTGGAGCAGAAGCGCCGGCCCGCCGGCTACCGTCCGCTGATCGAGGGTGCGCCGCCGGCGCAGGCCTGGGTCGATATTCCGCCTGGTCTGGCCACATTGGGAATCGAGCCTGGAGTTGAGCCGTTCGCCTGGGACAACGAGATGCCGGGCTGTGTCGCGCAGGTGCCGGCGTTTCGGATTCAGCAGCACAACGTCAGCAATGCCGATTACCTGACGTTCGTCGAGGCTGGCGGCTACGCCGATGCGCGCTGGTGGCGGGCCGCCGATTGGGCCTGGATCAACGCCGAGGGCATCGGCCATCCGCTGTTCTGGCAGCGCGACGGCGAGCGCTGGCGGTGGCGCGGGATGTTCGATCTGCTTGCCTTGCCCGCCGCCTGGCCGGTGTGGGTGAGCCAGGCCGAGGCCTCGGCCTACTGCCGCTGGCGCGGGCTGAGCCTGCCCAGCGAGGCGCAGTATCAACGGGCCGCGTATGGCGCGCCGGACGGCCAGCCGCGCCGCTATCCCTGGGGGAATGCGCCGGCCGATGCCACGCGCGGGGTGTTCGACTTCCAGGCATGGGACCCGCAACCCGTTGGCAGCCATCCGGCGGGACGCAGCGCCTGGGGCGTGGATGATCTGCTCGGCAATGGCTGGGAATGGACGGCGACCGCCTTTGCGCCGTTTCCCGGCTTCGAGGTGCTCGGCGCCTATCCCGAATACTCGGCGGAGTTCTTCGACGGCGAGCATTTCGTGATGAAGGGCGCGGCGCCGGTGACCGTGCGCGAACTGTTCAGACCGTCGCTGCGCAACTGGTTTCGCGCGCGTTACCGCTATATGTACGCAAGCTTTCGCTGCGTCGCCGGAGCGCGGCAATGAGGCCCGCGTCGGCACGGGTGTCGGTGCGCCCGGCGGCCGATCAGGTGTCGACCCGGCAGTTTGCCGAGGACGTCGCCTTCTACCTGACCCAGACGCCGCGCCAGCTACCCTCCCGCTATCTCTACGACGCCCTCGGCTCGGCGCTGTTCGAGGCCATCACCCGGCTGCCCTGGTATCGGCTGACCCGCGCCGAAACCGGGCTGCTGAAGACTCATGCGCGGGCCATTCTGGCGGCCTGTGCACCGCTCACCGACACTGTCGAATTGGGCGCGGGCAGCGGCGAGAAACTCGCCCGCGTGTTGCAGGCACGGGATGCCGGCAGTGCGGCGTTGCGTGTGCATCTGGTCGAC
>JBFKAF010000274.1:0-5124 GCA_041621735.1 Pseudomonas sp. | reverse complement strand
TACTGAGATGGCACGTGAAATGACGGGGCGTTCGAGTCCGATATAACTAATGAAAGGCTATGCACCCATGATCTGTAGCGCCGAGCCGCCGCTTTTGTAGGCTGGGTTAGCCGCGAAGCAGCGTAACCCGCCAGCGGGGCCGCGACGGACACGGTTCACAACAGTGCTACCTAGCACATGCGCGTTCAGCAGGGATGGTGGGTTACGCCTACGGCTAATCCACCCTACGAACCGGGGCGGGCAAGGTGCTGCCCATAGCCATTTTTATCGCAGCATCGACGATGCGCAGCACAGTACGAATAGGCTCTAAGCGATGAAAAGCGTTCTGCGTCAAACCCTGACCTGGCATGCCGGCCCCCTCGCCTGGGGGCCGGCAATGGTCGCGGGCTTCGGCTGCGCCCTGCCCTTGCTGCTCGGCCTGTTCAGTGCCCACTCGGGTTTTTTGTGGGCCTCGGCCGGTGCATTTCTAGCCGCTCAAGCTAACCCCATGCACCGTTTCGGCATGCTGCGCATGCTGCTACTCATCGGCCTCGGCGCCTGCAGCGCCGGATTGGGTTTCTGGGCGGCAAACCAGCCACTGCTCAGCCTGTGTCTGTTCGGGGTCTTCGGCTTCCTGCTGGCCTGGTTGCAACGCTTCGGCACCGAGGCCGCCAAGTTAGGCCTCGGCCTTGCGGTCTGTTTGTGCTTGGGCCAAGGCCAGCAGGGGCTAGGCCATCTGCATAACCCCTATGCGGTGGCGATGCTGTTCATCCTCGGCGGGCTCTGGGTGATGCTGCTGGCATTTGGCCTGCGCGGTATCCACGGCCTGCGCATGTGGCCGTACATGCCGCGTTTCATCAGTATTCTGAAAGTGCTGAAGCGTCGCGCTAAGCGCCTCCAGCAGCGGCAGTGGCGCTTGCATGCACTGGGCTGCACCCTGGCCCTCTCGCTTGCCGGCCTGATCGTCAACCTGACAGGACTGCAACGCGGCTATTGGCTGACGCTAACCGTGGTCACCACACTGCAGCTGGAGTTTCAGGGCAGTCTGGTGCGCGCCCTGCAATCGAGTTTGGCCAGTTTTGGCGCAGCGGGGCTGTTGATTCTGTTCGGCCATAGTTTGCAAAACCCGCCACTGCTGATCGCCAGCCTGCTGCCGCTGATCGCCCTCAGCCGAGCGGTACAAGCCAATCACTATGGGTTGTTCGTGATGCAAACCACGCTGATCTTCGTTCTGCTCGCGGAAAGCCTGTCGCAGGACTGGAACCTCGCCGAAGTACGCCTGCTCAACGCACTGATAGGCGTGGTCCTGGTGCTATTTGTCGCCCTGCTGATGCACGGCCTGCGTCAGTTGCTGGACAAGCACACGAAGCACCGGGCCCTGCAACGGTAGTGCTGAGCCGATCGACACAGTGCAATCGGCAGGCAGCTTGATGGTTCATGCCTGCCGCGCATTGATAGGAAATCGCTTTTAGTCGGCAGCTTTACCGTCCGTTCACTATGCTTGCTGGGACCACGGCGCAATCCATGGAGTGACGCGCTATGCCCATCAGCACTCGGCCTCGTACTCGCCGATTCCCACTCCACGTCCATATCAGTGCGCTGTTCACCTTGCTGCTGCTGTTGACCGGTGTAGCGCTGGGGCTGTTTAACTACCGGCAGACCTCACAGATCATTTTTTCCAGCAGCGCCACGCTGTTCGAACGCATCCAGCAGGATGTGCGACGGGATATCGAGCACACCTACCAACCGATTCGCAACCTGCTCAGCTTGCTGAGCCATGGCGAGCAGATTCAAGGTCTCGATCGCTACCAGCGCATGTTGCTGCTACCGCTGTTCGTCCAGGCCCTGCGCGACAACCCCAAGCTCGCCTCGCTGTACCTGGGTTATGCGGACGGCGATTTCTTCATGGTTCGCCCGCTACGCAGTGAGGCGCTGAAAAAAGCCTTCGACGCACCGCCCAAGGCGGCATTCCAGGTATGGAGCATCAACCGTTTAGGCCAGGCACGCCCCGACTCCGAGCATTTGTTCTTCGACGACAACCTGCAGTTGCTCAGCTGGCGCCAGAACCTCAAGGAGCCTTACGACCCACGCGCTCGCCCCTGGTACAACAGCGCCCTGCTCAGCGACGCGCACTACACCACGGCCCCGTATGTATTTTTCTCCACCAGAGAAGTGGGTACCACCATCGCGTTGCACAGCAGCAACAAGACCGTACTGGGCGCCGACCTGACCCTGGTCGACCTTTCCGCCACCCTGGCGCAACACCAGGTCACGGCCAGCAGCCAAGTCATCCTGTTCGACCCCGCAGGCAATGCGGTGGCCTACCCCGACAGCACGCGCCTGGTGCTGCACAACGACACCCCGCATCAAGTCCCGGCGCGCGACCTCAGCCCGGCGCTGGACGCACTGCTGGCGAATGGCCTGGCCGGCCCACAGCAGCGAGTCATGCAACTGCACAAGCAGCGCTGGGTGACGTCGCTCAGCCACTTGCAGGAGGGCGGGCCGCAAGGCCTGTACCTGGCCTTGCTGGTACCGGAGGAAGAATTACTGGCCGACGCTTACGCCATCCGCTGGCAAAGCGCGCTGGTCACCCTGAGCATCCTGCTGCTGAGTCTGCCGCTGGGTTGGCTGGCCTCGCGCATCATCGTCAGGCCCCTGCGTGGTCTGGTGCTGGAATCCGAGGCGATCCGCCGCTTCGACTTCAACTACCCCGCCAGCGGTCACTCACCGGTACTGGAGGTCGACCAGCTGGCCGAATCCATGACCCTGATGAAAGAGACCATCGCCAGCTTCCTGGAGATCGCCGCCAGCCTGTCGGCCGAGACCCGTTTCGATGCCCTGCTCAAACGCGTTCTGGAAGAAACCGTGGGCATCAGCCAGGCGCAAGGCGGCTTGATCTACCTGATCGACGCCGAGAGCGGGCGCTTGGCGCCACAGGCGCTGATCCTCAACGGCAAAAAATACAGCCTCGCGCTGCACGGTATTGCCGCCTACGAAAAAAATGGCCAGCCACTACCCGACTGGCTGCAACAGCCGGCCAGCGGCGGCAAGAGCACGGTCACCAGCATCGGTTACGATCAGGCCGGCGACTACCAGCGCCTGCTGCAAGCCCTCGACTGTGCCCGTGTACACCTGATCGCGACCGGCCTGCATCACCGCCAAGGCGACACCGTTGGCGTGCTGGTATTGCTGCACTGCGACTCTGGCGAAGAATCCGACCTGGTCATCCAACGCCCCGAACGCCTGGCCTTCATCGAGGCGGTCTCCGGTGTCGCCGCGTTGTGTATCGAAAGCCAGCGCTTACTGGAACGGCAGAAACGCCTGCTCGATGCCATCATCCAGCTCATCGCCGGCGCCATCGACGCCAAGAGTCCTTACACCGGCGGTCACTGCCAGCGTGTGCCGGAAATCACCCTGATGCTCGCCCACGCGGCGGCCGACAGTGAAGAGCCAGCCTTTCACGACTACCGACCCAGTGCCGAAGAATGGGAGGCCCTGCATATCGCCGCCTGGTTGCATGACTGCGGCAAAGTCACCACCCCGGAATACGTGGTGGACAAGGCGACCAAGCTGGAAACGCTCTACGATCGCATCCATGAGGTGCGCACCCGTTTCGAGGTGCTCAAACGCGATGCCTGGATCGCCTACTGGCAAGGTTGCGCGCAGGGCGGCGCCGAGGCACCGCTGGCCGCCCTGCGCGATGAGCTGCTGAGCACCCTGGACGAGGAGTTCGCCTTCGTCGCGCGCAGCAACCTGGGCGGCGAAACCATGGCCGACGCCGACCTGGCGCGACTGCAACAAATTGCCAAGCGCAGCTGGATGCGCACCCTGGATGACCGCCTCGGCGTGTCATGGGAAGAAGCCCAGCGCCAAGCCCGGCAACCAGCACCGCACCTGCCGGTCAGCGAACCCTTGCTGGCCGACCGCCCCGAACACCTGATCGAGCGCCCGGCTGCCGAGATCATTCCGGCGGACAACCCCTGGGGCTTCAAGCTGCAGGTGCCGCAGCACAAGTTCAACCGTGGCGAACTGTACAACCTGAGCATCAGCCGCGGAACCCTGACGAGCGAGGAACGCTACATCATCAACCACCACATCGTGCAGACCATCCTGATGCTCAGTCGCCTGCCCTTCCCCGAGCACCTGCAGCATGTCGCGGAGATCGCTGGCGGCCATCACGAGAAGATGGACGGCTCGGGTTATCCGAAACGTCTGCGCCGCGAACAGATGAGCCTGCCGGCCAGGATGATGGCGATTGCCGATATCTTCGAGGCACTGACCGCAGCGGACCGGCCCTACAAGAAAGGCAAGCTGCTCTCCGAGTCACTCAACCTGATGGCGGACATGTGCAAAGGCGCGCACATCGACCCCGAGCTGTTCTCTTTGTTTGTACGGGCGAAAATCTATCAACGTTACGCCGAGCGCTTTATGAACGCGCAGCAAATCGATGCCGTGGATGAACACAGCGTGCTGCAGAAAGCCGGGCTGGCGGACTAGATGCGGGACTGATGGCGGGACTATAGGACGTACAAGGCAATGCGGGAATAACGGGGATAGCGGGCTAAACAGCGGCCGGGCATGCGTTGCGCATGCCCGGCCGGCGGACATCAGGCCGGGTTGACCTGCGCTTCCGGGTACCAAACATCCATCAACGGGCTGACATTGAAGTCGATCAGCTCGCTGCGACCCTTCAACCAGGCTTCGACAGCAGCGCGCTGCTCTTCGTTGACCGAGCCGCGCTTGGCCAGGCACACCAGGCCGTAGTCATCGCCGCCCACATAACCCAAACCGTTGGCAGTCATGGCGTCGCTGAGAAACTGATCGAGGAAGGCATCAACGGCCTCGTCGGTCAGGTCTTCTTTAAAGTTCAGGTTCAGCTCAAAACCCAGCTCTTGGAATTCATCCACGCAGAGTTTTTTGCGCAGACGGCGGGAACGGTTGGTAGCCATGGAACAATCCTCAAGAGTGATAACGCGCGGCACTTTAACAGCTTAGCGCTCGACATGCCCGACTCTCTGCTGCCCGGACGCCGGGGGCCAATAAATAGGCTATGTCTCAGTTACGTGTTGAAACGTGCAGTCCGGCTAGGCGCTGCATGGAGGGCGATGATTCGTAGGGTGGGTTAGGCGCATGACTGCAGGCTAC
>JBFKAF010000273.1:0-5135 GCA_041621735.1 Pseudomonas sp. | reverse complement strand
GCCGCACGGCTATGGCTGGCGAATGCGTAGTCGTCCAGTGCGTCGCGGCTCAGCGACCACTTGTCCACCACCCGTTCGGCGGCCTCGCCCTGGCTGGTCAGATCGTAACGCTCGGCCGCCATCCAGCCGAAGGCTTCGCCATGGATCTCGCGGTTACTGCCCATGGGGACGCGGCTCATGTTTTCCGCGCCACCGGCAATGATGATATCGGCGGCGCCAGCGGCAATCGCGCCGACCGCCGCATGCACTGCCGCCTCGCCGGAACCGCACTTGCGGTCCAGGGTCATGCCCGGAATGGTCACCGGCCAGCCGGCTCCCAACAAGGCGGTGCGCGCGATATTGGCGGACTGCTCGCCGATCTGCGTCACGCAGCCGAAGATCACGTCATCGACCTGCGCGGGCGATAGGCCGGTGCGCTCCAGCAGCGCCTTGAGTACCAGCGCCCCCAGATGATCGGCACGCACCCCGGCAAGACTGCCGCGGAAACGGCCGACAGGCGTACGCACGGCATCAACGATCACGACGTCGCTCATAGGGCACTCGCCTTGAGGCCGGAATTCGGCACCTGCTTGCCCTCTTCATAGCGGTAGACGCCGCTCCCGGTCTTGCGCCCCAGGCGACCGGCCGCGACCATCTTGATGATCAGCGGGCAGGGGCGAAACTTCTCGCCCAGCGATTGATGCAGATACTTCAGTACCGACAGGCGGGTATCCCAGCCGGTCAGGTCGCCCAGTTCCAGCGGCCCCATCGGGTGGTTGAAGCCCAGGCGCAGGGCTGTGTCGATGTCTTCGGCACTCGCCGTGCCTTCCTGCAGCATGTACATGGCTTCGTTGCCCAACAGCGCAGACATACGGCTGGTAGTCAGACCAGGGGACTCGTTGACGATGATCGAGGTCTTGCCCATGGCATCGCACAACGCGCGGGTGCGCACCACGGTTTCGTCGCTGGTCGCCAGGCCGCGCACCAGCTCGATGAGTTTCATCTTGTGCACCGGATTGAAGAAGTGCATGCCAATGACCCGATCCGGGCAGGGCACCGCGGCGGCGATCTCGGTCACACTCAACGCCGAGGTATTGGTCGCGATGATCGCGCCAGGCGCCAGCAGCGGCTCTGCCTGAGTGACCACGGCCTTCTTCACCGCCAGCTGCTCGGAGACTGTCTCGACCAGCCAATGCGCGCCTGCTGCGGCCTCGCTCAGATCACGGCAGATCACCAGGCGAGCCAGGGACGCTTGCGCAGACTCTTCGGAGACTTTGCCGAGCTTGACCCCGGCACTGAGGATGCTCTCGATGCTGTCCTTGGCACGGTTCAGCGAGTCGGCATTGGTGTCCACCAGCAAGGTGGGATAGCCGGAACTGGCGAACCCATGTGCGATACCGGTGCCCATGAGCCCGGCACCAACGACTACGACTTTCTCTTCTTTATTCATGCTCATATTCGCTCTCGATTAGACGCAGGACTTTTCGCTCACAACATTGCTTAACGTACCGATGCGCTCGATCGTTGCTTCGACAACATCCCCAGGCTTGAGGAACAAGCCGGTGCCCATCCCCACGCCGGCGGGTGAGCCGGTGAAGAGAATGTCGCCACAGGCAAAACTGGAGCGCTGCTGGACGAAACAGATCAACTCGCCGACATCCCAGGTCATCTCGGCGGTCGAGCCATCCTGGCGAGTCTCGCCGTTGACCTTGAGGGTCAGACGCACCTTGGGCGACCCCTCGGGGAACTCGTCCTTGGTGACGACCCAGGGGCCGACACCGGTTGTGCGGTCCTGACTCTTGGCCGCGAACAGGTCCATGCCGATACCTGCCGGACCACTGCGCTGCAGGTCGCGGGCGCTGACGTCGTTGCCGACGGTATAACCGAGCACGCAAGCCAGGGGATCCTCCAGGTCGATCTCGGCATTGCCGATCACCGCCACCAGTTCCACCTCGTGATCGAGCTCTTCGGTCAGGGGCGGATAACGGATCGGGTCATACGCACCAATCAGCGCGCCATAGGCCTTGAGAAAGGCCACCGGCTGCGCCGGCGCGGCGAGTCCGAAATCTTCGGCCAGATGCTTGGCATAGTTGGCGCCCGCCACCACGACACGGTTCACCGGCTCTATCGGTGGCAACAGCTGCACTTTGGACAAGGGCAGCGTCATCCCGGAGAACCGCAATGCGCTGATCCCGGCCCCTCTGGCAACTGCGGGCGCCCAGGTGGAGAAGTCCCCCTCGATAGGATGTACTTCATCTCGCTCAGGATCGACCACCGCCCAGAACGAGCCTGTTTCGTGGTAGGAACAACGAGCAAGTTTCATCAGACACCCACCTTGCCCACTTTTTCCGGGTCGAGGCGCAGCAACTCGCAGGCGTTCTTCCAGCGGATCTTCTGCAGATCTTCATCCGACAGGCGCAGCCCTTCGGTGAGGTCATGCCGAACCGCATCGCTACCACCGAAGTTCGAGCCGTAAAGCACCCGGTCCGCGCCGATCACATCGACCATGGCCTGACGCATCGGCAACTCATGCAGCTCCACATCGAAGTAGAAGTTGCGCAGGTAGTCCAGGAAGGGCTTTTTATTGTGGAATACATCCAGGTTCGGATTGGTCTGAGCCATACGCCCCAACTGGTAGGGAACGAAGCCGCCACCGTGGGTGATGTAGATCTTCAGATTGGGGAATCGATCCAGCACGCCGCCGTTGATCAGGTACCACAGGCACTTGGTTTCGTCGTAGTTCATACCGACGATAGCGGTTGTTTCATAACGGTCGGTGTTGGCCTCTTTGCCCCAGGTCACGGACTGGTTGTAACCATGCACGAAGATCGGTACATCGAGATCGCACAGCGCCTGCCAGACCGGGTCCAACTCAGGCGAGTCGTATTCCATACCACCGAAATTGGAGCCACCGGCAACCAGACCCTTGGCCCCCAGCTCGGTAACCGCGCGACGGATTTCCTTGGCTGCCTCAAGCGGCACGTTCAGCGGCGCATGCGCCCAGAACATCAGGCGGTTGGGCGCGGCCGAGCAATAGTCGGCAAGTACGTCATTGACCTTACGGGCGAAGGGAACGGCAAACTCGGCCTCGGTCCAGTACATGTAGCAATGGCTCGGGACTGACAGCACCTGAGCATCCTGGCCAGCGGCATCCATGGCAGCCAGCCGGTTGCTCGGATCACGCCACTTGGCCATGTACTCTTCAACGTTCAGCGTCTCGCCGCGCGCATGCGCCTCGCGCAGCGCCTTCTTACGCTCCGGTGCGCCCAGCGACAGAATCCAGTCCCCCACGCGCAACTTGATGTCGCCATCGGGCTGAGCCTCGAAGGCCGGCCCCCAATAGGGATGCTGGTCATAGTAATCGGGATGGGGAGCGTGAGCGTGGAGGTCGATGAGCATATTCCGGTACCTCGAGGTTGGCACTTTTGTGGTTTGTGGCGCGGGGCTTCCAGCACGATCCGGCGGTCATAAACCGCCTTGGAGGAAAGCACACAGAACCCGCAGTCAACTCAGAGCATAAGTTTAAAATGATCATAAATCAAAAATCTGTTCAATTTATTTTCGACCACGCACACAAAGTCCAGGCTAGAGCCCTGTTTGGCATCGGCCACAGACAAGCGACCGCACGAAGCAGGACAGGCAACGACTCAGGGGGTTAGCGGAGGGAGCAGCAACCTGGACGCCGCGTCACCCTCAATTGCTGAGGGCAGCGGCTAAAAGTCCGGGCAAGGGGAAAGGCGCGGGATAGATCAGCGGCGGTTACGCGAGGTCGAACCTATCGCCAAAGCAGTCACCAGCTTTCTCACGCGAACTGGCAACAGGCGACGGCCGGCACTTTCCGGCACAAGAATCTCACTCAGCACATAGCGGATGATCATTTCGCAGATCAGCTCACGATCGAGCCTGACGCCGAGCCGGGAATCCCACTCGTCGAAAACGATGTCCAGCAGGTCCTGAAAGCGCACGATGGAGTCGTGGAAGATCCGCCGAAAGAAGCTCAGCGCATAATCCGGAGCCACCACCAGCAGGCGTCGCGCCCGGCTTTGCTCCAGATAATCGTCCAGGTAGCTAATCAGCGCATTCAACCGCGCATCGGGGTCCGTCAGGTCACCCAAGGCCAGCGTCAGCGAACTGTGGAAGCTATCGCGCTTGTGCCGGGAAAAGGTATCCAGCAAATCTTCCTGGGAAGAGAAATAGCGGTAGAAGGTTCCCCGCGAGACACCCGCGACCTGACAAACGTCGAGGATCGAGATGCGATCCGCGCCAGAGCGCAAGACCACTTCCTCGGTCGCCACCAGAATGTTGGCGATAGTCTCCTCGGAGCGCCGGTTGGGTTTTACCGGGGCACCATTGGTCGATAATCCCGCGCTCTTGGGAGAAGTCCTTTTGACCACTGCGGCCGGTTTCTCCGCAGCAGTGATTTTCTTCTTCCTGGGTTTGGATGGCGCGACTTGAACGGGCTGGGTGGCGAGCTCGGGCATGGATAAACATACTCATTAAGCTGAAAAAAATGACCTTACCATAGGATCTAGGCAGGATTACCTGTTTTTGTTCAACTCTTTAAGGAAGACATTTTGTAAATTTGAATTTAGAATCGCATTCTCTCTTCAAAATAAAAGCAGCTTCCCAATGGCTGGGCAGCCTCCAAAGGAGAAAAGTCATGAGCGGTACTGGTCATCCAGACACTTGGGCAGTGGGCGAAAGAGACACTGTCATCGCAGCACTCGAACGAGCGGTAGCACGCCATCCAGACAAAATACTGCTTGATTTTAGCGGAGAATTACACACTTACTCAGAAATTGACTCACTTTCTACAAGAATGGCCAACGCCCTGGCCGCCCTGGGCGTCCAGGCCGGCGAAACCGTTTTGACCATGCTGGACAACAACATCGATGCGGTCGTCTGCTGGCTGGCGATCAACAAGCTGTGCGCAGTCAGCGTGCCTATCAACACTGCCCTCAAAGGCGAGTTCCTGCGCCACCAGATAGCCGATACAGGGACGGCCCTGATCATTTGCGAGGCGGCTTACCTGGCGCGCATGACCCCCCTGGCCGACCAGCTCACCGCGGTGAAGCAGATTCTCTACCGTGGCGAACTCGACACACCGCCCGCCTGCAGCATTCCGATCGCACCACTGGCAAAGCATCGCGGTCATG
>JBFKAF010000272.1:0-5156 GCA_041621735.1 Pseudomonas sp. | reverse complement strand
GGCTTCACGCCGTCGCCTTATCTGCTAGCAATCGAAAGCGGGGCGATGTCGCTGACCCAGAGCAACCGCATCGACTCGCTGCTCCGCATGGCCATATCCGGGCGAGTCGATGCGGTCTATCTCAACCCGCTGGTCGCCCGGCATGCGCTGCTTGCCGCCAAGCTGCCCAGTACCGCCCTGGTGTTCGATCCCGAGCTGGCGCATGTCGACGACCACTACTATCTCTCCAGCCTGCTCCATCCCGAGGTGATCGCCGCGTTCGATGCATTCCTGCGCGAGCAACCCGCGCTACTGCACCGCCTTAAAGGCAAATACGCCATCGAATAATCGCCAGACGACATGCCTAGTGGCCTGTACGGCTAGTCGGTTAACTCAAGTTCGGATGGCTGAGGTTCTCAGGCCAGGCGCTGCAACGAGTCATAGCGGGCTATGGCGAGGAGCGGCAACGCAGTATCGGGAACTCAGACGTCGAAATTGACTAATTGAACTCGCCACACAGGCCACTAGCGCAGGGATCAGCCAGGGCCAGACGAACAAAACCCCCACCGGCAGCGCCGCATGGGGGTTCTCTTCTTTCCTGCCAGGACCCGCGCTTGTGGCGCCGGGAGCGGGCGCAGCCTTAGCCGCTGCCCTGGCCCTCGTCCACCTGGGACGCGGGGGAGTCGAGCTCACAACTCCAGAGTTCCAACGCCGGCTGGGTCGCTTGTGGCGGGCCGAGCCAGTCACTCATCGAGTGACAACGCCGGTTAAAACACAGTTGGTAATCCCCCGCCTCGGGGGTTCGCCCCAAGCGCAGCGGTTGCAGGGGTGGTAGCTGACGCTGGTAGTGCCAACTGCCCCCACGTAGTTCGGCATCGGCAGGAATTTCCATGCCGGCACCGGAACCCTTGACCCGCGCCTCGCCGAGCAACAAGCCCTCGGCGCTGACGCGGTAATCCTCCTCCCAACGCACCTTCTCGATCGTATGCCGCCAGGCCAGGGTGAACTCGGTAACCGGCAGTTCGGCCCAGACCGCGCCCGCCAGGCCCATGCACAGACCGATCAAGCCGAGGCCACATGCGCGTGACGGCTGCGCCAGAAATGCTGGGCGAAGAACAGTGCCGCCAAGGCAAAGCCGACTTCATCGCTCATCGGCGTGGCCAGGATCAGGCTGGCGCCGGCGGCGAAGCCCAGCGCCCGCTCCCACCAGGCCATCTTGCTGTGCAGGAAGCCGGTGAACACCGCCCCCCACAAGCCGATCGCCAGCGCCGCCTTGAACAGCACATAGACGGTGGTCAGCACGCTGCCGCCTTGCAGCATCAGCGCGGGGTCGTAGACCGCCATAAAGGGCACGACGAAGCCGGCGATGGCGATACGTATGGCCCAAAGGCTGATCTTCAACCCGGTTTCCTTGGCGATCGGCGCGGCCGCGAAACAGGCCAGCGCCACCGGCGGGGTGAGGTCGGCCATGATGCCGAAGTAGAACACGAACATGTGCGAGACGATCAGCGGCACGCCCAGCTCCAGCAGCGCCGGGGCGGCAATCGAACTGGTGATGATGTAGTTGGGAATGGTCGGGATGCCCATGCCCAGCACCAGGCAGGTGAGCATGGTGAGGACCAGCGAGAGGAACAGGTTGTCCTGGCCGATGGCGAGGATATAGCCGGCGAAGGTCGAGGCCACTCCGGTCAGCGAGACCACGCCGATGATCACCCCGACCAGGGCGCAGGCGATACCCACAGGCACCGCATGCCGGGCGCCTTCGACCAGCGCATGCAGACAGATCACCAGGGTGTCGCGGCCGCCCTTGATGAACCAGCAGATCGCCACCAGCAACCCGACCACACCGAACACCACGCCGATACCGAGCTGGAAGAAGCCGGCGCAGAGCAGGCCGAGGGCGATCCAGAAAACCATGCGCAGTGCGGTCGAGGAAACCCGCAGGATGATCGCCGAACCGAGAATGACGATGGCGGTCAGGGCCAGACCAACCATCCCGGAAAACAGCGGAGTACGCCCGGAGAACAGCAGGTAGATCAGGATGAACAGCGGGATCAGCAGGTACCAGCGCTGCTTCACCGCCGCCCAGGGGTTCGGGCACTGGTCTTTCGGCAGGCCCTTCAGGTTAGCGCGCTTGGCTTCCAGATGAACCATCCAGAACACCGAGCCGAAGTACAGCAACGCCGGCATCAGTGCGGCCTTGGCCACCTCGATGAAGGGCACATTGATGGTCTCGGCCATGATGAAGGCCACGGCGCCCATGATCGGCGGCATGATCTGGCTGCCCATGCTCGAGGTGGCTTCGACGCCACCGGCGAAGGCCGGCCGGTAGCCGAAGCGCTTCATCAGCGGAATGGTGAACTGGCCGGTGGTGACCACGTTGGCCACGCCGGAACCGGTAATGGTGCCCATCAGCGCCGAGGACACCACCGACACCTTGGCCGGACCGCCAAGCTTGTGGCCGAACAGGCCCATGGCGAAATCGGTGAACAGCTTGATCATCCCGGCCTGCTCGAGGAAGGAGCCAAACAGGATGAACAGGAAGATATAGGTGGCCGACACATAGGTCGGGGTGCCGTAGAACCCCTCGGTACCGAAGGCCAGTTGGTTGACGATCTGATCCAGGCCATAACCGCGGTGGGCCAGATCCCCGGGCAGGTATTGGCCGAGCAAGCCGTAGGCGAGGAACAGCCCGCAGATCAGCGGCAGGGCGATGCCCATCACCCGGCGCGCCGCCTCGAACACCAGCACCATCAGCAGCAAGCCGACGACCATGTCGGCACTGGTCAGGTCACCGGAGCGCTGGATCAGGTCCGCCTCGAACACCCATTGGTAGATCGCGGTGCCCATGCCGGCCAGGCCCAACAGCCAGGCCAGCGGCTGCCAGGGCCTGTGCTTGCCGACCAGGGGGATGCTGAGGAATACCGTCAGCAACAGAAAGCCGACGTGCACGGCACGGAGGATCTGGCTGGACACCGGGTGGAAGGCCGCCGTGGTGATCTGGAAGATCGAGAACAACAGCGCCACGTAAAACAGCGCTTTCGGCCAATCGCCCGGACCCGCCGCAAGGCCGTGATTTTGTTCAGTCATGGAGCTTATGCCCTCATTACAACGTCGATAAGGCGCAAGAGTTGCCCACAAAACCCGCCGTACTCAGCACGCTGGTTTTACTCGCAGCTCTAGTTACAGGATGGCGCATGGGTCGCTGGGCAGGATGGGTTAGCCGCATGGCGGCGTAACCCATCGAGCTGTGGCCATGGGAATCGCTTCGCTCAACCGGCGCGGCCCGTCCTACACGGCCCGAGCCATCCTACGAGCTCAACCCTACAGCAGCCTTACAGGGCGCCGACTTCCTTGTAGAAACGCTCGGCGCCCGGATGCAGCGGGATCGGCAAGTTCTTCGCCGCGCCTTCCAGCTTGATGTCCTTGGCCGCGGAATGGGCGTTGCCCAGGCGCTCGAGGTTGTCGAACATCAGCTTGGTCATCTGGTAGGCCACGTCCTCGGACACGCCCTCATGGCTGACCAGGATGTTCTGGATCGCCACTGTCGCGATGTCGGTGTCCTGACCGTCATAGGTGCCGGCGGGAATGACTGCTGGCAGATAGGCCGCGTTGTCGATCTTGGTGGTGACGTCGGCTGGAATGGCGACGAAGTTGATCGGCAGGGTGGCGGCCAAATCGCGGATCGCCGCCATGCCCAGCCCCGAGGATTGCAGGGTGGCATCCAGCTGACGGTTCTTGATCAGCTCGACCGACTCGGCGTACGGCAGGAACTCGACCTTGCCCATGTCTTCATAGCTCAGACCCGCTGCCGCGAAGATCGCGCGAGCATTCAGCTCGGTGCCGGACTTCGGCGCGCCGACGGAGATGCGCTTGCCCTTGAGGTCGGCCAGGCTGGTGATGCCGGACTCCTTGTTGGCGACGATCTGGATGTAGTTCGGATAGGTGCCGGCGATGGCCCGCAGCTTTTTCAGCGGCGCCTTGAAGCCGGCGTCTTCCACGCCGTTCCAGGCGTCAGCCACCGAATCACCCAGGGCCAGGGCCAGTTCGCCGCGCCCGGCCTGCAGCAGGTTGAGGTTTTCCACCGAGGCCTTGGTCGCCTGTACCGAGGTCTTGGCGCCGTCGATGCCGTTGCCGTACAGCTGCGACAGGCCGACGCCAATCGGGTAGTACACCCCGCTGGTACCGCCGGTGAGAATGTTGATGAAGGTCGGTGCGGCGAGTACCGCGGTGCTGGCAGTCAGGGCCGCAGCAGCGGCGAACAGGCTGAAACGCTTAGTCAATCGCATGGAGAATCTCCGTTGTTGTTATGGCTGTAATGCAGAGTTTTTCACTGTAGTCGATGCCCACCAGCACAGCCGTTGGGCAGGGCTTGGTTCGAGCGGGGCTTTTTATCGCTGCTTAATATCAGGACCAGGAAAGCGGCAAGCACCGACACCGGGCCTGAGCCTGGCGCGCAAGAGGAGGCGAAGAGCAGTTGGGCGAGTCGGGCTCGCGCTGGGGGCATGGCAGTTCATTGGCTGACCTCTGGTCTTTCTTATAGTCGCCAGCGCGACAACGCGCTTGCTGACAAGAGCTATAGCAGATGCCGTGCCAAGGGTTGAAAAGCCTGTTTTAGAGGGATATTGGTAATTAAACCGGCTTTTATCAGCGGAAAACCGCCTACAACAGATCGAGTCTAGGCGATATCTTGCCTACTCCTCGTCGACGCTGCCCGCCGGCCGATAGCTGCTGCGCTGCAAGCCATGGCGCTGCATCTTCTCGTTGAGGGTGCGGCGCGGTAGCTGCAACAGCGCCATCACCTGGGCAATGTTGCCTTGGCAGCGCAGCAGCGCGTTGTGCAGGCATTGTGCCTCGAACGCCTCCATCTGTTCGGCCAGCGACTGCCGATCGTCCGCCTCGGCCGCCTCGCCAGGCGTACTGAGGCCCAGGGCATGGCGTTCGGCGGCGTTGATCAGCTCGCGCACATTGCCTGGCCAGTCATGCCCGAGCAACCGGGCCAGATCGCTGGGGGCCAGCGGCGGGGCCTCGCGGTTATGCCGCAGGGCCGCCTCATGGGCGAAATGCTCGAACAACAACGGAATGTCTTCGCGCCGTTCGCGCAACGGCGGAATCTGCACGGTGGCGACGTTCAGGCGGTAGAACAGGTCCTCGCGAAAACGCCCGCTGCGCACTTC
>JBFKAF010000271.1:0-5180 GCA_041621735.1 Pseudomonas sp. | reverse complement strand
TGGCTGGTGGCTTGGTGGTTTACGGTGTTCTGAAAATGCTGATTGGCATTCGCCTGAGCCAGGAGGAGGAGTACTACGGGGCCGACCTCTCGGTACATAAGATTGGAGCTGTCAGTCAGGACTGATTGCCTGCAAACACAAAAAAGCCCGGCGTGCTGTCCGGGCTTTCTTGTGGCTGTCGGCCGGCAATAACCTGCTCGGCCGGGCTGCCATTTTGTTGGGTGGTTATCAGAACAGCGGCAGGCTGTAGCTGATGATCAGGCGGTTCTCGTCGAGGTCGTTACCGATGTTCGAGCGCACGGTGGCGTTACGCAGGCGAATGCCGAGGTTCTTCAGCGCGCCGTCCTGGAATACGTACATCAGCTCGCTGTTGCGCTCCCACTCCTTGCCTTCGCCAGCCGCGTTCAGACGGTCGATGTTGTCGCCGTTGAGGTAGCGGGTCATGAAGGTCAGGCCGGGAATGCCCAGGCCGGCGAAGTTGTAGTCGTAGCGCAGCTGGTAGGACTTTTCGTCCTTGTTGGCGAAGTCGCCGATCTGCACGTAGTTGACCAGGAACGGGTCGTTGCCGTTGATGTAGGCGTAGCCGGTGTCGCCGCTCATCTTCTGGTAGCCCAGGCCGAAGCTATGGAAGCCCAGGCCATAGGTGAACATGGCGCCGAAGGCCTTGTTGTCGACGTTGCTTGCGCCATCGTCGGTGGAGCGGGCGTAACGCAGGTCGCTCTTCAGGCTCTGCTTGTCGGCGATTGGCAACACATGCACCAGGTTGACGATGTGCTGCTTGTACAGCTGCTCCAGTTCGCCGTAGTGGTAGGCGCCGGTCAGGCTGTCGGTCAGCTTGTAGCTGAGGCCGGCAAAGTTGAAGTCGTCGCCCTGATTGCCCTTGCCGGTGAACTTGAAGTTGCGCTTGGCGCCGGCGTTCAGGCTGAGGTCCTGAAAGTCGGTGGAGTCGCGCTGATTGAGTTCGCGCAGCTGGCCGGCATCGAGGGTCAGGCCGTCGATCTCCTGGCTGTTCAGGTGAGCGCCAAGGAAGGTCTGCGGCAGCAGGCGCGAATCGTTGGCGGCCACTGTGGGCAGCTTGGGCATCAAACCGCCGAGCTTGGCCACGGTCTTGGAGGTCTTGACCTTGAGCGTCGCGGTGGCTTCCGAGTACTCGCCGGGGCCTTCGTCGCCGAAGCTGTTGGGCAGCAGGTTGGTTCCGGCGCGCTCGTCGGAAGAGTCGAGCTTCAGGCCCAAGCCGGCATAGGCGTCCAGGCCGAAACCAACGGTGCCCTCGGTGAAGCCGGATTCGGCCTTGAGGATAAAGCCCTGGGCCCATTCTTCACGCTTGGACTGCTGCGCCGCTGTGGTGTCGCGCAGGTCGCGGTTGAAGTAGAAGTTGCGCAGATCCAGGCTGGCCTTGCTGTCTTTGATGAACTCGGCATGGGCGAGGGAGGGGAGACTAAGGCTGGCACCCAGCGTGGCAAACGCCACTGCGCGGGCGAGGGGATGCTTGCTCATTATTATTGTGTCCTCATTGGTAGGCGGGTCGGCGATTAGTGGCCATTACGGCGCCGTGAAATAAAGCATGAGGACAATTGACTGACCTTTAGACTTTAGTCGGCAGGCCTTTTATGTCAGTGGTTGAGGGCGATAGCCGCGCCGGTTGCATTGTTCTATGCAGGCAGGGCCAATTCTGCTGGCAGAGCCGAAGCTATTCTGCCTACGCAGGATTGTGGCCTTTGGTCGGTTACCGTTGCCCGCAGGCTAAAGATATGTGAGTGGCGGCCGTCAACCGCTTGGATACCTTGCCTCGGAACCTGGTCATGAATCCTCTGGCGGCTTTGCCCTCTTTCGTCTCGCGTCCATCATCGTTCAACGGCTCAACCGCGGCTGGCCGTGTGGCTGATGCGCAAAACACCCTGGCTAATCGTCTGGCCGAGCGCCTTGGCTTGGCGCAGGGGGCGTTGAGTGGTCAGCGGGATGATTTCACCCCGGAAAAAGTTGCCGGTCGGGTGCTCGGTTTCATCGAGCAGCGTCTGCAAAGCGAAGCGGCTGCGGGTGCCGATCCGGCGAAGCTGCAAGGCTTGCTGAATCAGGCTCGCGAAGGTGTGGAAAAAGGCTTTGCCGAGGCGCGTCAAATTCTCGATGGCATGGGTGTATTGCAGGGCAAGGTGGCGACGGATATCGACGACACCTACCGGCGTATCCAGGATGGGTTGGGCAGCCTGAGCGAGCGCTTCGGCCCTGTCGTGCGGCCAGATTCAGGCAGCTCGGCGGCCGTTGTACATCGCGAACGCTTTGCTGCTCAGGTGCAAAGCTTTGACCTGAGCGTGACTACGCGCGATGGCGATCGCTTGCGCATCTCCATCGCGCAGGGCTCGGCCAGCTGGTCGCAGAGCCGCGTGGCGGCCGCTAGCAATGCTAGCGGCACCGCGTTAGTTGCCAGCAGCCAATCTTCTAGTCTGCAAATCGGCACCTGGCAGGTCAGTGTCGAAGGCGAGCTGGACGAACAGGAGCGCGCGGCGCTAGGGGCGCTGTTCGGTCAGGTGCAGGAGTTGTCCAACAAGTTCTACTCGGGCGATCTGGCCGGTGCCTTCGATCGCGCCATGGCACTTGAGATGGATGGCGAGCAGTTGGCGTCGATGTCTTTACACCTGACCCAGGCCCGTGTACGCCAAGCCTCCGATGCCTACAGCGCGGTGGCCGATGAGGGTGGTCAGGTGGCCAGTGCCGCCAATGGCCCGTTGATTGACTATGCCCGGGGCCTGATGGAGGCACTGCGCAGTGCCAATCAAGTCATGGAGCATGGCCAGGACAGTTTGCAGGCGCTGCTCAAGGGTGGTTTTGCCCTGGATGAGCGCTTCGACGCGGCGCGTCTGGAGAAGGCCGAGCGCCTCAATGGCCGTTTGCTCGTTGGTCTGCAGGGTCTGCTCGACCCCGTATTGCGGGAGGGCAAGGCGTCGACTGCTGCCGCCTGAGGCAAGTGCTAGACTTAACGCTTCGTTATGTGTGGAGGCGTGGGGATGCTCCCTGAATGCCAGTTATTCGGCACCCTCGGCTGCCATCTGTGTGAAGTAGCCGAGGCGCTGCTGATGCCCTTCGTCGAACACGGTCTACTGGTCGAATTGGTCGACATCGCTGACCAGGAAGCATGGGTCGAGCATTATGGTTTGCGTATTCCGGTGCTGCGTCGTTGCGACACCGGCGCCGAACTGAATTGGCCGTTCGACGCCGAGCAAGTCGTGACATTTTTGCGCTGAGCAGTGAGCGCGGCGATCTATCGATGATAGGTTGCTTGCCGGGTGGGCAAAGTTCAGCTGTTAGGTTCTTGCTGAAATTCTATGGCTAGCTAGGAAGGGGAGTTGCCATGAGTATGGTGCTGGGGGATGCGTTATCGCTGCTGTTATTTCGTCTGCACAGCGGCAGATTACTGGGCATTAATCTGTTGAAGGTCAATGAAATCATTCCGTGTCCTACATTGACCAAATTGCCCAGTCGCCACCCTCATGTGCGCGGCGTGGCCACTCTGCGCGGTGCGGCGCTGACGGTGATCGATTTGGCCAGGGCGATTGGCGAGCTGGGCCGCAATGATAGTCAGGAGGGTTGCCTGATCGTTACCGAGCTCAGTCGTTCGCGTCAGGGCTTGCACGTGCAAAGCGTGGAGCGCATCGTCCAGTGTTCGACCCGTGATGTGCGTCCGCCACCGGCGGGTGCGGGGTCGAAAGCCTTCATTACCGGGGTTATCCAGATCGATGGCGTGATTGTGCAGATTCTCGATATCGAGAAGGTACTGCACGAAATCGCCCCGGTACTTCCCGAAGAGGGCGAAGAGCAATTGCTCACCAGCGCCGAGCGTGAGCTGTTGAGCGGGCGCCGTGTGCTGGTGGTGGACGACTCGCATGTGGCCTTGCAGCTGACACTGGCGGCGTTGCGTAAATTCGATCTGGATTGTCAGGCAGTGAGAAGCGCTGCCAACGCGTTGGAGATGCTGGAGTCGCAAGCCGAGGCCGGCCAGTCAATCGAGGTGTTGGTCTCGGACATCGAGATGCCGGAAATGGATGGCTACAACCTGGTCCGGGCAATTCGTCAGAGCGCTCGCATCGGGCAAACCTATGTGCTGCTGCACACGTCGCTGGACAGCACCATGAATACCGAAAAAGCCCGGGCGGTAGGTGCCAACGACATGCTCACCAAGTTTTCCACGGTGGACTTGAGCAAGGCCATGCTGCGTGCTTTTCAGAGTTTGGCTTAAGCGCGTATCCGTTCAGGCAGGTGTACACAAACACCACAGAAAAGCCCGCGCGATCAGGCTGGATGAAAACTCCAGCTCAGTTCTGGTCGGTGTGCGAAGTTATTTGCGGGCCCTGTAGTGTTTTTGGCCGTTTCAAAATGCGCTCAAGCGCCAAGGCTTGGTCTCTCAGCGGTGGTGACGCCTGCTGACCTCGCGATCGGGTCGACGGCGGTCGTCGCGTCCGTGGTTTCGATATTCATATCTGTGCTGTCTGTGTGTTTGAATTCTTGCGGATTGATGACGATCACCGTCTCTGTAATAGCCGCTGCTCCGGCCGTTGTATTCGTGATAAGCACAGCCGGTCATCAGCAGGAGCGCCGTGGCCAGGGCGAGTATTGAAATGCGAGTATGCATATCCGCCTCCATATGTTTGGGATGATTTATCCCTGCATTCATGAGACACCGGGTTTGTGTAAGAGGCGGTCAGTAGGGTGTAAAGGTCGGGTAAAGAAGGGGCATGAAGCCCTGTGAGCGCTCAGTGCTGGCGTTTGAAGTCGGCTTACTTGGCCGGGTCGGACTGTATGCGGTTCAGCGCCGGGCCTCGAATTAGCTGTGCCGGGGCGGTTGGGGCGCCTCTCTAGCGGTGCCCGGGGCATCAGGTCATTGCCGCGTGAGGCTGGGAAGGCTGGTGTCGGCCGTGAGCTGCGCTTGGTTTCGCAGGACATGTCTCGGGCTCGCGTTTTCAGCCTGCATTCAAGCGGGCACATACGTTGGGAATTTTTAGGGAGAGATAAGTAAGTGCCGCGGAAACCAAAAAGCCCCGGGGTTGACCGAGGCTTTTGAATTTGGCTCCGCGACCAGGACTCGAACCTGGGACCCAATGATTAACAGTCATTTGCTCTACCGACTGAGCTATCGCGGAACAACGACGCGTATCCTACTGATTAAAAAGGGGAAGTCAAGAGTCTCA
>JBFKAF010000270.1:0-5195 GCA_041621735.1 Pseudomonas sp. | reverse complement strand
TGCACCGTGGCCTGGAAGCCCAGGCGGGCGCTGATGATGCCGATCGACAGACCGAGGTTGCCGGTCGAACCGACGGCGATCTTGTAGCGGCCGAAGAAGGTCCGCGCGGCGTCGCTGTCGAGCCGCGCGTAGTCGTCGCTTGGTTTCAGCAAGCCCTCGGCAAGGGCCAAGTCCTCGGCGTGCTTGAGTACCTCATAGATGCCGCCGCGCGCCTTGATCGAACCGGAGATGGGCAGGTGGCTGTCCTGCTTGAGCCACAGCGCGCCGCAGTCGCCGAGGCCATAGCGCTCGGCCAGCAGCGCCTGCAGGTGCGGCACCGCGCGGATGCTCGACTCGATGATGCCGCCACTGCCCGCGGTTTCAGGGAACGCGCGGGCGATATAGGGGGCGAAGCGCGTCAG
The DNA here is from genome assembly GCA_041621735.1 of Pseudomonas sp. Classification (GTDB taxonomy): domain Bacteria; phylum Pseudomonadota; class Gammaproteobacteria; order Pseudomonadales; family Pseudomonadaceae; genus Aquipseudomonas. The sequence goes on along the minus strand of JBFKAF010000270.1, from coordinate 4,794 downwards.
GCGTGCGCTGGCGTCATCGACGTCGGCCTGGGTCAGCCCGACATCCGCCAACGCCTCGGCCGCGCAGGCGATTCGTGGATTGAACCAGCTGGTCTCCTGCAGCGCGATCAACTGCTTGAGGAGCGGGTATTCCTGGCACCAGGTGGCCAGCGATTTGCCAAGCAGCATGCGGAGGTTCCTCGAGTAGGTGGCCCAGCAGGGCAGTGTGCGGCGCCGTCTATTAGACGGCGCTGCCGCGCGGCTGACAAAGGATGAATGTTCAGCAGATAGGTGACGCAGGGTCGTCTGTGCCTGGGGTGTCACGTTACCGACCACCAGTGACGGCTGGAACTTGTGCGCAGGTTGGGGCGCGATTCATCTCAGGCACGCTTGCTTGCGACTGACTCCCTTGGTCATCCGCAGCGGTGACGCCGAAAATTCTAAATCTGCTGGGGTTAATCCGGCATGGATATTCGTAGTGCATCGCAATTTGCAATGCAAAACTCAAAACTCGAAGTTCAAGTGGCCTGTTAATACATGGTGAAACTGCTGCTTAAGTTAATAACTTATTGATATTTATATTAAAAATAAAGTTGGCATGGCGCTTGATTGGTGTCAGGCAAGTGAGAACAACTGCTCACTTTGTTACGCACCAAGTCCATAACTGTTGAGGTTCACGCCATGAAAACAATTAAGTCTGCAAGCAGCGCTAAAAAGCAGGGCGGTTTTGTAATGACCACTGAGCTGGTTCTGATTACCACGACGATGGTCATCGGCCTGATGGCCGGGATGGTGACGATGCGCGATGCGGTCACCTCCGAGATGGAAGACGTCGCCGAGGCGATTGGTCATCTGGATCAAACCTATGCCTTCAATGGCATCGTCAATGGCGAGAAAACCGCTGCGGTCGAAGGCTCGATGTTCGGCGACGCAACCGACTCTCAGGCAGGGGACGATGTCGAGTTCAGCTTCATCGCCGCGACTCCACTGGAGGGTGGTACGACCGCTGCGAGCCTGGGCGCAAGCTCTTCGAGCAACTCCGGCACTATCACCGCACCTTGATCACGGTTTAGCTGGAGAAGCTATGGCCCGGCCGCTGGTGCCGGGCCAACTTCATCGGACAACCCTGTGCTTACCTCGATAAAAAGGGGCAGATCATGAAACGTAAATTAACCGGCAGTACCACCGCGGCCATGGCCATGTTTCTGGTGTCCGGCGTGTTGGTGAGTTTTCTCGGCGTGCGTCAGGTTGAGCGGCATACCACGCAGGAAGTGTGGGGTATGAACGGCAACTGGCCGACCGGTGCGACCGTGCAGCGCGAGATGTTGCGCAAAGTGCGAGTCGATAAGGATGTGTATGGCGTTGTGGATCCACGTCAGCTGCTCGGTAAGCGGCTGGCCAGGGATAAGAAGGACGGTGAGGTGATTCGCCCTTCGGAACTGCACAAACCGGTGAAGTCCTGGTTGGCGCAGCAAGTGCCGGAGAACAGGGTGCTCTACACCTTTACCCCTCGTAAGGGTTCGATCCCGCACAGCCAGCTGCGCAATGGCGATCACTTCGATGTACTAGTAACCGGGCGCACGGGGGTCAGGACAGTTGCGCGTAATGCTCGGCTGATCGGTGTGTTGGCCGATAAAGCATCCCGCGCCACGGCGCAGAAGGGCCTGAGTGCCTTGGCTTTACCTCCGTTACCGCGTAATAACCAATCTGACAGCACTCACCTGGTGATTGCCATTGCGCCTGGCGAGGTCTACCCCTTGGCCAGCATCAGCCCGCGGGAGAAGGTGACTATCGTCCTGCACAGTGCCGACTCCGGGGATGGCAACGACCGCGTATCGATAGAGCCGCAACCGACTCATCGTAATGTCGAACTGCTCTCCGGGTTCAAACGCCGCAGCGTGACGGTGAAACTGTGACCCCGGCGTACTAGTGCGCAGCCGCTAGCTTACTGACTGCTCAAGGGCCGCTGCCGAGGTGGTACGGATCAGGTTGTGGGCCATCTTTCCTGCTCTTGGCAAACCGCAGCTCCAGGGGGGCTCGGTCATCCCCCTTGCCGCAATGGCGCTTCCCCCTGCGCAAATCTCTCCCCCAAGGTTATCGGTTTCAGGGCCATACCGTTCATCTCGGTAGAGCCCGTATTGTCAGACTTTCCACCTTGTCTTCCTCTGCGTGTCTGTCGTGCGCGGCCAGCGGCTCGTGCCACGCGGGATTCGGCCTGAACGAGAAGCGCCATCGGCGTTGCCGCATGCCTCGCAGACCTTCATTCCCCCATTCCGCTGTGCGTAGACCGAAGCAGGGCCTGCCTCGCTATAGGCCGCTCTGTCTATGTCAGGGCCCTGAAAGCGGATTCATCCCCTCGTCCGCAGTGTTAAGCCATGGCGATGACCTATTTGCCAAATGCATTTTCGATATGCGTTGCATTTTGCAAATACCGCGAAGCCATCTGCCTGATGATGCCGATCGGATTATCAGGGCTCTAGTTAACTATATGTTTTTAAAGCAAAAATTATGTTTTCCAAATGTTGGTACGGGCTGTGCTTTAACCCCATAAAGGCCGTCGCAACGTTCAGTCTGCAGCAGGTTGGCGATTGAGACGGGGAGAGCAGGGGGAGGGCGACGTCCCCATGGCAAACCAACCTAAGGAATTGCGCAATGAGAATGGCAACTGTGCTTATTAGCTCGTTACTCGCCGGTTGTGCTGGGCAGGAATCGGTAACTGTTGCCCATGAGAGGGACGGCTGGAACCTCCAGCGGAGTCTTTCCGTGGCCACCCAGCCAGCGTTCTCCCACGATCTGGAGCACCTGCAGGGGCCGAGAACAGAGCAATGGCCGTTCGGCCCGGTGGCTGCCCAAACAGTGGCGCGGACCACCGTCAACACCGATCCGCAGGGCGGCTATCGGCTGATGGCACGGCTCAGCCCATTCGACCACGACGGCGCCGAGCTGCCCGAGTCGGTAAGGGCAGAACTCACGGCTATCGCCCAGGCGCTGTTGCGTCAGCCCGTTCTGCCGACTGTGTTGCTGGTCGGGCATACCGACGCCGCCGGCAGCGCGGCCTATAACCAGCGCCTGTCGCAGCAGCGGGCACGCAGCGCGGCGCGTTATCTGGTCGCACAGGGGGTTGCCAGCCGGCGTATCCAGGCAGTCGGCTTCGGCGAGAACAGTCCGTTGACGAGCCGCTTGTCGAGCGACTCAGACCGGAAGAATCGTCGGGTCGAGATATTCACCTTCCTGCCGGCCGAGTTCGCGGCCGCAAACGACTGCCCTTGTCTTCAGGCCGAGCGTGACCACGAGTTGCACAGCACGGCGAAACCCACTGCACGTGAGGTGACGAAATGAAAAGTACTCGAAGCTGTTTGCTGCTGGCCCTTGCCACAGCCGTGATGGGATTAACCGCCCCCAACACGGTTCAGGCCGGACTGACCTTTGTCGAGGATGCCGCAGGGCGTAAGTCGGCGGCGTTTCGCGACCTGATCCAGTGGACCCATTCGCGCCTGGTCTTCGACAAGGAACTCAAGCGCGTGGCCATCGGCCAGGAGAAGACGCTTGAGGTGGAGATACTCGGTGGCCGCGAGCTGCTGGTGCTGGCCAAGAATGTCGGGCGCACCACCTTGATTGTTTGGTATGCCGATGGCACCAGTGACAGCTATCTGTTCAGTGTCACCGAAGACCTGTCGGTGCTGCGCAGTGCCTTGAGCGATATTCATCCCGGCGTCCGTTTGCAGCCGGCACCGGATCGAGCGGCCCTGGTCTTGCGCGGCCAGGTGCCGACCGTGGAGTACAAAATCGCCGCCGAGGCGGCGGCCCGGCATTACCTTGGCGTTGGCCAGCAGGATGCGCGCGGACCGGTGACAAAGGGGCCAGGCCAGAACCTGTCATCTGCCTTGCAGATGGTCGTGGCGGCACAGAATGGCAGCGGCTCGAACGATGCTTTTCGCCTGAATGCCCGGGATCTGTCGGGTAGCAGCCGGGTGGCGATCATCAACCTGATTCAGGTTGAAACCCTGCCCCAGAGCATGGAAGAGAAAATTCGCGAGGCTATTACCCCCCTGGGTGGCGCTGGAGTGCGCATCCGTCGAGTGGTGCGCGGCGAGATTGCCAGCGATGTCGACGACACCTTGATCCTCGAAGGCGAAGTGCGCAATCAGGTGACCCTGACGCGGATTCTCAATGTCGCTTCTCGCCTGTTCCTCGGCGACCAGCAGGCGGGTGGCGGGTTGTCGAAGGTGACCGTGGTGACGGATGAGTCAGGCGGCCAAATGGGCCAGCGCGGCGCGGCAAAAACGGGAGGGCTGCTAGGCGCTGGTCTGAGTGGTTCCGGCAATGGCGCACTGGGCAACGATATCCGCTCGAATGTCGGGCGAGCCAAGTTGTTGTCTGTGGCCAATGGGCGCCTGCTGTCGGTGATCGAGGTGCGCGATCTGCCGCAGGTCAGGGTCTCGGTGCAGATCTACGAGGTCAACCGTAATCGCCTGCATAGCTGGCGCCCGGACCTGAGCCTGGTGACCAGCGGGTATAACCGCGACGGCCTGTTCGGCCTGGGCGGCTTGTCCCAGGTACAGCCGGACAGCTCCACTGTCGAAAATGCGCTGCAAATTCTCGGCGGTTCACTGACCAACAATCTGCAGATTGGTGGCAGCAAAATGGCCTTTGATCTGCTCTTCTCGTTGCTGGAGAAAGAGGGCATTTCGAAAACCCTGTCGCGGCCAACCCTGATGGTGCTGGCCGGTGAGTCGGCGGTATTCAGTGTCGGCGGGGAGGTGCCGGTGCCGACCGCCTTTGCGCCGACCGGCCTCAAGTCCGGCGATGAAGTGG
>JBFKAF010000269.1:0-5210 GCA_041621735.1 Pseudomonas sp. | reverse complement strand
TGGGCTTGATCTCGCTGCTGGATACCCAGCGGCGCCTTCAGTGTCACCCATGAACCGCCGTATGCGGAACCGCACGTACGGTGGTGTGAGAGGGCGGCGGGAGTAATCCCGCTCCCTACTCGATGCTGATCAGAAGGGCATGGCTCCAGCTCGAACGGAGTCCCGGTTCTGGCCGACGTGGCCTGTGTTAGCATCGTTGTTCGCGCCCCTTGCAATAACTAAGAAGTAAGACAGGAGGCGAAATGACCCGTTTACCGTGCCTCGTTTGGGCGGACTTACGCAGCAACACCCTCGAACCCAGCCCCGTGGGTGAGCTGGCTGCGCAGTTCAGTCTCCAGCACGTCGTGGAGATGACCAACATCTCGGAACGCATCGAGCAGACAGCGCCGCTGTTGTCATGCTTCGAATACGACTACCCAAATCTTCCTGCCCTGAAGGCACTGCGCGCGACCAAGCAGGCCTACCCTCATCTGCCTATCTTGATGCTTACCCTCCATCACTCGGAGGCCTTGGCCGTGTGGGCGTTTCGTGCACGGGTTTGGGACTTTCTGGTAAAACCGTTATCGGTCGAGGAGCTTAGAGCGCGAATCCAGTCACTGGCAGCGGTGTTGCCATCGACCCAGACATCTGTGCGAGAAATCGCCATGCCCGCACCGCTCATTCCCTTGGAAGCCCGGGTTGGCGCCCAGGTCTCTGCCGAACGGCCGACTCAAGCCGCGCTGTCCTATGTGCAACGTCACTACGGGGAGGTGTTGCGGCTGCGGGATGTCGCCCGCTGCTGTCACCTGAGCATCTACGAGTTCAGTCGTCGCTTTAAGCATGCTTACGGCCTTACCTTTCGCGAATACCTCTGTCAATACCGGTTGAAGCGCGCCCAGGAGATGCTGATCAATCCGCATGCCACTATCTTCGAGGTGGCATGCGCAGTCGGTTTTCGTAACGCCTCCCATTTTACCCGGCTGTTTCATCAGCGAATCGGTGTCACACCTTCCCAATATCGCCTGACCCCCTGCAAGCGCTCTCCCTTCAAATAAAACGCACAGTGTTCCGCAATAGGTGCACAGCAGATAGCTCGCTTTGCCGCCATACTTTTTTGGGCGCTAGCCATTGGCTAAGGGCAGATGTATAGCGCCAATTGCGCCAAGCCAACGAACAGAGGAGCGAGCATTGCTAGGAGCTGTTTAGGGAGGAGGGAGCGAGCGCAAACGCTGGGGCGTTGCAATGAGGAACGATGTGAGCGTCGTTCTCCGTTCTCGAAAAGGAGGTAAACCATGTTTACTCATTGGTTAAAAATCTACTCGGTGCCAGTGGCGATCAGCATTGCCGGTGCGGGGCTGTATGCAGGCCCGGCAAGCGCGGGTGTCTGTGAGTTGGCTGATGGCAGTCGCGATACCGGATGGGCGCTCACCTTCGATGACGCTCAGGTAAGCAACTGCGTATTTACCGGCAATGCCGGCACGGGACGCAATAAGGGCACCCTCAGCCTGACGTTGAACATCGCCAATGCCAAGCCCATCGACATCGGCTTCGTGCAGGAGGTCGCGGCCGCCGAAGACAGTTTCGGTCTGCGTATCACCTGGAATCTGATCCTCAACAACAACTTCCAGTTGCTGCGTGGCATCAGGGGCCGAGCCTTCGACAACACCGAAAAACTCGACGACGACGAAAACGAGTTCGTTGCGAACGAGCATCCTGGCTTCGCCCATTTCCACAACGATGGGACCTTCAATCCAGGCCCATTCGTAGGGGCCGAGGACTGTGACTGCGAGTCCGACCGTGACTTCAAGATCAAGGCCGAGGATGGCATGTTTGCGGCTGGTGGTACGGGTATGGTCACCGGTATCGGTGTCCACCAGATCGAGGAACTGGGACGCGTGCGGAGTTTCTCGGTGAGTGTTGAGCCACTGGCCGAGCATGATTAGCCAGTAGTGGTCAGCAGGAAGGCTGGATCCGCTGGCGCACGACCGCCGCAAGAGCGCTCTGGAATGGAGTGGTTCGAGTGGCGCAAAAAGTCCCGCAGTGCTGCTGACCACGCAGCCTGCGGGATTCTTGTTGGTCGATCATCAGGCCAGCTTCATCAGCAGCACCCCCGCGAGAATCATGCCGCAGGCGAGCAGCCGAATCGGCGGCATGCTTTCCTTGAGCCACAGGCTGCCGATCAACAGGGCGAACAACACGCTGGATTCGCGCAAGGCCGAGACCAGCGCCACCGGGGCCTGGGTCATGGCCCAGATGACGATGCTGTAGGCCGCCAGCGACAAGCCGCCGCCGAGCAAACCGCTGCGCCAATGCGGGCCTAGTTGGTGCAAGACTTTGGTGCCGCGCCCAGCCACCAGCACGCTGCCCATCACCAGTCCGCTCATGCTGAACAGCCACATCGAGTAGGACAGGGCGTCGCCGTTGGCCCGCGCGCCTACGGCATCGGAGAGGGTATAGCCGGCGATAAAGGTCGCCGTCATCAGGGCGCTGAACAGCAGCGGGGCATTGAACGGGGCGGCCCGCTGGCCACTGCGCAGGGCCATCAGCCAGATGCCCGCGACCAGTGTCAGCAGGCCCAGCCATTGGCCCTTGGGCAGGCTGTCGGAGAGCAGAAGCACCGACAGCAGGGCGACCATCAGTGGCGAGCTACCGCGTGAGATCGGGTAGACCTGGCCCAGGTCGCCGTACTGGTAGGCGCGCGATAGAAAGGTGTTGTAGCCGATATGCAGCAGCGCCGAGAGGGCTATCCAGGGCCAGGCTTCGGCCGCGGGAAAGGCCACGAAGGGCAAGGCGCAGAGGGCCACGGCGCCGGCAGCCATCTGCATCAGGGCGGCGCTGAGAAAACGGTCGAGGCCGATCTTCAGCAGGGCGTTCCAGCTGGCATGCAGGGCAGCGGCAGCCATGACGGCGAGAAAGACTGAGGTGTCCAAGCGGTTTCTTCCTTGTACCGGCGGCGATCTATTGCGCGTAGTGCAGCGCACGAATACTGCCACATACAGGGAGCCTGTTGGCGCTGAGTCAGCCGGCGAGGCCGCCAGTGAAGCGACACGCCGCTCCGCTCCGCTGATCGCACGGTTTTGCTTGCGGCCAGGCACTGCATGGCTTGCTCATAACAGCCTGAGTCGATCCGCATGTTAGGCTTGCCCGGCGGGCCACCTGGGCCGGTTTTGCGAGCCTTTGCGATGTCTACCTCCGAAGTCAGTGCGCACCTGCAGCGCGGTACTGCCGCCTACCGACGTGCCACCCTGGCGCTGTTCTGCGCCGGATTTGCCACCTTCGCCTTGCTCTATTGCGTGCAGCCGCTATTGCCCTTGCTGGCGGCGCACTTCGCGGTGTCGGCCGCGGCCAGCAGTCTGGCCTTGTCGCTGACCACCCTGAGCCTGGCGCTGTGCCTGCTGCTGTCCGGCGCGCTGGCCGAGAGCTGGGGGCGCAAGCCGGTGATGGTCGCGGCGCTGGGCCTGGCCTGTGTGCTGGGCATCGCCTGCACGCTGGTCGAGACCTGGGATTACCTGTTGCTGTTGCGCGCCTTGCTCGGCCTGGCCCTCAGCGGCTTGCCGGCGCTGGCCATGGCCTACGTCGGCGAAGAGTTCGACCCTGCTGCATTGCCGGCCGCCATGGGCCTGTATATCGGCGGCACGGCACTGGGCGGCCTGCTCGGCCGCTTGCTCGCCGGCCTGCTGAGTGACTTCGGCGGCTGGCCCTGGGCGCTCGGCGGCGTCGCCGGGTTGGGTCTGCTGGCCCTGGGCCTGTTCGTCTGGCTGTTGCCGCCGTCGCGCCACTTCCGCGCGCAACCGCTGTCGCTGCGCGGCCTGCTGGGCAACTTCGCCATGCACCTGCGCAGTCCCGCGTTGCGGGGGTTGTTCTGGCTGGCGTTTCTGTTGATGGGCGGCTTCGTCGCACTGTTCAACTATGTCGGGTTCCGTCTGGCGGCGGCGCCGTTCAACCTGTCGTCGACAGTCATTGGTCTGTTGTTCAGCGTGTATCTGGTAGGGATTTTCAGCGCCGGCTGGGCCGGGCGCCTGGTGCCACGCTTCGGCGCGCGGCAGGTGCTGCAGAGCGCCATCGGCATCATGTTGCTCGGCGTGGCGCTGTGCGCCACGCCCTGGTTGAGCGTCGTGGTTATCGGGTTGGCGCTGTTCACCCTGGGCTTTTTCGCCGCCCATGCGGTGGCCAGCGGGCAGGTCGGGCTGCGCGCCGCTGGGGCCAAGGCGCAGGCCTCGGCGCTGTATCTGTGCGCCTACTACCTGGGCTCCAGCCTGGTCGGCTATGCCGCGGGTTATGTCTGGGAGCATGCCGGCTGGGTGCCGCTGCTGGCGGTGTTGAGCGCGTTGTTCGTGCTGGCCGGCTGGCGCGCTCGAACGCTGTAAGTGCTGCGGCCCTGTCGGTGGGTTGTGGGACGGTTCAGTGGGCCTGGACGCGATAGGCGCCAGGCGTCAGCCCGGTCCATTTCTTGAACGCGCGGTGAAAGGCCGAGGGCTCGGAGAAACCGAGCTGCTCGGCAATATCCTGGGTCGACAGCTCGTCGCGGCCGAGCAGGTAGATCGCCAGGTCGCGGCGCAATTGATCCTTCAGTTCCTGAAAGCTCGAGCCTTCCTCGCGCAAATGCCGACGCAGGGTTTGCGGACTCATGTGCAGGTGCTGGGCGACCGCTTCCAGGTCCGGCCAGCTGCCGCAATCGCGGCCAAGCAGGCGACGAATCTGGCTGGTCAGGCTGTCGCCACCGTCCGGCCGCGCCAGCAGATCGGCGGGCGAGTGCTGCAGGAACTGCTTGAGCGTGCGCTCGTCCTGCAGCAGCGGCATGCTCAGGTAACGGGCGTGGAACAGCAGGCTGCTGCTGCCGGCTGAAAAGCGCCGTGGGCAGGGGAACAGCAGCCCGTACTCGGCGCTGTGCGCCGGCTCGGCATAGCCGAAGGTGGCTTCTTCCAGGCGAATGCGCTGGCCGATCAGCCAACTGCCGAGGCGATGCCAGATCACCAGCAGGCTCTCGAGCAGGAAGTGCTCGGGGTCCAGCAGGCTCGAGTCGTCCACGCTCAAGCGCGCCCAGTCGCCTTCACGGCTGAGGCTGATGGTCGGCGCTTCGGGGAACAGGCTGTAGAACAGCGCGCCACGGCCCAGGGCCTTCTCCAGGCTACGACAGTGGATGACCGCGTGGCACATCATGGCGAAGGTGCCGCGCTTGCTGGCGCTGCGGCCGAACCCCAGGTACTCGTCGTCGAGGCTTTCCCACAGCA
>JBFKAF010000268.1:0-5217 GCA_041621735.1 Pseudomonas sp. | reverse complement strand
CCTGGGGCCTCGCCGCCCAAGTGGGCATGGACTACCTGCTCAGCGACAAGCTGATGCTCAACGGCCAGGTGCGCTATATCGACATCGACACCACCGGCACTACGTCCTTCGGCGGGCAGCGGGTCAAGGTCGACGTGGAAGTCGATCCCTGGGTCTACATGGTCGGCCTCGGCTACAAATTCTAGACGCCGGCAGCGGCTCGAAAAGAACCGGCGAGTACGCCGGTTCTTTTATTCCCACAATGGTCGCGGCTCAGCTCAACCCCAGCAGATGCTGCAAGCCGACGCGGATCGGGGTCGGCTCTGGCAACCGGTAATTCTCGAGCAGACGCTGGTTGTTCGCCCGCGAATGGCGGATGTCGCCGGGACGGGGCGGCAGGTAGCTGATCGCCGGCAACCCGCCGAACAGGCCGCCGATTTCGGCCAATAGCCGATTCAGGCTGATGCTCTGATTCCAGCCGACGTTCACCGCGCCCACCACCGCCTGCGGCGCGGCCAAGGCCTGCAGCAGCAGGTCGACCAGGTCGGCGATATAGAGGAAATCGCGGGTCTGCTCGCCGTCGCCAAACACGCTGATCGGCAAACCTTGCTGCGCGCGCGCGGTGAAGATGCTGATCACCCCCGAGTAGGGCGAAGACGGGTCCTGGCGCGGCCCGAAGATATTGAAGAAGCGAAAAACTGCCGGCTCCAGACCATGCTGACGGCGATAGAAATCCAGGTACTGTTCGCTGGCCAGCTTGTCCACCGCATAGGGGGTCAGCGGCGCCTTGGCAACGTCTTCGTCGATCGCCTGGCCTTCGCCGTTGTTGCCGTAGACCGCCGCGCTGGAGGCGAACAGCACACGCCTGAGGCCATGCTGACGCATCGCCTCGCAGACATTCAGGGTGCCGACGAAGTTGCTCTGATGGGTGCTCGCCGGGTCGTCCACCGAGGCCTGGACCGACGCCACGGCCGCCAGGTGCACCACCGCGCTGCAACCGGCCACCGCCTGCAATACCAAGGCGGCATCGGCCACATCGCCCTCGATCAGTTGCAGACGCGGATGCTCCAGCGCCAGATTGCTGCGCTTGCCCATCGACAGGTTATCCAGCACCCGCACCGCATGGCCCTGCGCCAGCAGCGCGTCGACCAGGTGCGAACCGATAAACCCGGCGCCGCCGGTGACCAGAACAGGGGATAGCGGCTCAGACATGACGGTAGTAGCGGTCCAGTAGGCTCGGCAGCCCGGCGCGCCAGGCGCGTGGTTTGATGCCGAAGGTGTGGAGAATTTTCTTGCAGGCCAACACCGCATGCTGCGGCTCATTGCCGGCATCCGGGCGCGCGGCATGCGCTTGCGCGGCCACCTCCTCGACCAGGCTGGCACGGAAGTTACGCGCCTCGCTCAACACCGCCTGGCCCAGGCCCAGCGAGGTGGTCGCCTCATGCCCACCATAGTGGTAGGTGCCCCATAACGGCGACTGACAGTCGAGCTGCTTGAGTACCGCGAGAATCACCCGCGCCGCGTCATCGACCGGGGTCGGGTTGCCACGTCGATCATCGGCGAGCAGCACAGCCTCGTTGCGCTCGGCGCGGGCCAGGAAGCGGCCGAGGCGTCCCTCGGGACTCTCATCCAGCAGCCAACCGAAGCGCAGCAGCACATGCCGTGGGCAGGTCGCGCGCACGCTTTGCTCGAGCCGCCACAACGCCTGGCCACGAACGCCCAAGGGTTGCGGCTCTTCCTTTTCGCTGTAGGCGGTCACTCGCGAGCCATCGAATACCCGGTAGCTGGACGGCTGCAGCAAGCTGATCTCGTGGTGCTTGCACAGCTCGGCCAAGCGCTCGACGGCCCGCTCCTGCAAGGCCTGGCGCGTCTCGCAGAGCTCGTCGGCCTGGAACCAGTCGAAGTAGTAGGCCAGATTGACCAGCGCATCGGGGCGGGTCTCATCCAGTAGATGGGTCAGGCTGGCGGCGTCCCAACCGCTTTCCGGCGGGCGCGGCGCAAGGAAGCCGATGTCCTCCTCGGCACCGAGGCGGATCAGCGCCTGCCCCAGGGCATTGCCGCCGCCCAATAGCATCAAGCGCATTTGCATGGTTGTTCGCTGCGATCAATCGCGTCAGGTGCACTCATGGCGCAATACGCGAGGCACTGGCCTCGCGCCCTTGCTCATTGCCCCCGACTCGACCACCGCCTCTCTCCCGGCTTGGCATTATCGTGATTAGACGCTGACACAGCGCCAAAGTGTCGCATTTTGCGGGTTTAAGCGTGCGCCGTCACTAGTCGCGCGCGGCGCATCGGCTGCAGTCAGTCGAAAATTCGAGTCCCGCCGAGCCGCTATAGCAACTATGCGGCGGCCGAGAAACTTGCCCACACGCCGCCAGCACCCCGGCATCGAAGCCTACCCAGACACCGCTCGGGTGCTCGACAACCGGTTCAGGTGGTCAGGACGCGACAGGCTGCGGCCGGGATGGTCACCGACACCGGGTTGCCGATGCTCAGGCCAATGCTCTGGCAAGGAGTGCTCAGGGCGGTCAGCGATACCCCGGCACAGTCGATGGTGGTTTCGACGGTCGCGCCGCTGTCGCGCACGAAGGTCACGGTGCCCGGCAGGCAGTTGCCGGCAGTGGCCTGGGGCAGCGACAACTGCAGGTCTTCCGGGCGCACCAGCAGCTTGATGCTGGCGCCGGCCTGGATGCTCTCGCAGATCGGCACCTGCAGCGCCGCGCCGCCCTGCAGGCCGACGCGGCCGCCGCCCAGCGCGGTCACCGGGAAGATGTTGCCGCTGCCGATGAAGTCGGCGACGAAGGCGTTGGCCGGATTGCGGTAGATCTCGATTGGCGTGCCGACCTGCTGCACCCGATGCTCGCCGAGCACCACCACGATATCGGCCATGGTCATGGCTTCGCGCTGGTCATGGGTGACCAGGATGGTGGTGATGTTCAGGCGCTGTTGCAGTTGGCGGATCTCGATCTGCATGGCTTCGCGCAACTTGGCATCCAGCGCCGACAGCGGTTCGTCCAACAGCAGCAGCTTGGGGTGCGAGGCAATCGCCCGGGCAATCGCCACGCGCTGGCGCTGGCCGCCAGAGAGCTTGGCCACCGGACGATCAAGCATCTCCTGCAACTGGATCAGCTGCAGCAATTCAGTCACCCGCGCCTGCTGATCGGCCTTGCTCACGCCGCGCAGCCGCAGCGGATAGGCGATGTTCTCGCCGACCGTCATGTGCGGGAACAGCGCCAGCGACTGGAACACCATGCCGAAGTTGCGCTGGTGCGCCGGGATGTGGCCGATGTCCTGGCCATCCAGGCGGATCTCGCCGTCGCTGAGGGTTTCCAGCCCGGCGATCATGCGCAGCAGGGTGGTCTTGCCGCAGCCCGAGGGGCCGAGGAAGCACACCAGCTTGCCCTCCGGCAGGTGCAGGTTGACGTCCGTCACGGCGCAGGCCGAGCCATAGTGTTTTTCGACGTTTTCTAGAACTAATCCGCTCATGCGGCACCTCAAATAAGCTGTTGCCGGCAAGCCCGTTAGGGCCTGCCCGGCTGAATTAAAAGGACACGCCACCTTCGCCGACCAGCTTCTCCAGCGCCCAGATCAGGGCGAAGTCGATCAGCACGATCAGCACGGCGAAGGAGAAAACCGTCGGGTCGAGGGACGACACGGTGCGGCTGTACATCCAGATCGGCACGGTCATTACGTCGATGTTGTAGAGGAAATAGGTCACGGTGAATTCATTGAACGAGATGATGAAGGCCAGCAGCATCCCGGCGAGAATCCCCGAGCGCATCAGCGGCACCACCACATCGACGATGGCGCGCAACGGCGAGGCCCCGAGCATCCGCGCGGCCTCCTCGACCTCGTTGCCGATCGACAGCATGGCCGCGGTGCAGTTCTTCACCACGAACGGCAGGGCGAGGATCACGTGGGCGATCACCAGCCGCGAGGTATTCAGCTGAAACGGCAAGCTGTCGAACACCAGCAGCAGGGCCAGGCCCAGCACCACCATGGGGAACACCAGCGGCAGCGACATCAGCTGCAGCGCCGCCGCCTTGCCCCGGAACTCGCAGCGCACCAGGGCATAGGCCGCCGGCACCGCGATCAGGGTGGCGAACAGCATGCTCAGGGTGGCCACCAGCAGGCTGGTAGTCAGCGCCTGACCGAGACTCAGCACGTCGCTGGCGTCCGGCGAAACGAAGGTATTCCAGGCCGCCTGGTACCACTGCAGGCTGTAACTGGCCGGCGGAAAATCGAGATTGGAGGCGCCGCTGAACGACATCACGATCATGCTCAGGATCGGCAACACCGCCAGCAACAGGATGGCCGCGGACAGGCCCATGGCGAAACGTCCGGTGTCCCCCGGCAAGGGGGCGGCGCGGCGCAAGCCGCCCTTGAGTAGACTGTTCATTGCGAAGCCTCGAGGATGCGCCGACGGCGGCCGGTGACGAATTCGGAGAAGCTCATGATCGCCAGCGTGGTGACGATCAGCACCACCCCGGCGGCCGACGCGGCGGGCCAGTTCATCAGCGGGGCGATCTGGTCATGCACCATCACCGCGAGCATCGGCACCCGCCGGCCGCCGAGCAGCAGCGGCACCACGAAGCTGCTGGCGTTGTAGGCGAACACCAGGGTGGCGCCGGTGATGATGCCCGGCAGGCTCATCGGCAACACCACCTGGCGGAACACCTGCAGGCGACTGGCGCCCAGGGTCGCGGCGGCCTCCTCATAGCTGCGTGCAACGCCGCGCATGGCGCTGGCGATCGGCAGCACCGCCAGCGGGAAGGCGGTCTGCACCAGGCCCATCAGCACGCCGGTCTGGTTGTACAGCAGCATCACCGGGCGGTCGATCAGGCCCAGGCCGAGCAACGCCTGGTTGAGCATCCCGCCCGGGCCGAGGATCACCAGCCAGCCGTAGCTTTGCAGCAGCAGGTTGACCAGCAACGGCAGCAGCACCGCGGCGAGGAACACCCGGCGCAACAGCGGCGACTGCAGCCGCGACATGCAGTAGCCCACCGGAATCGCCAGCAGCACCGCGATCAGCGCACTGACCAGGGCCAGACGCAGGGTCAGCAGCAGCGACTTGAGGTAATAGGGTTCGAGCAACTGGGCGTAGCTGGCCAAGCTGAAACCGGTCCATTCCGCGCCCTTGCTGCCGACGCTCATGCGCAGCACCAGCAGGCTGGCGGCGATCAGCACACCGAGGAACAGCATCGACGGGGTCAGGAACAGCCAGGCTCGCACAGTGGG
>JBFKAF010000267.1:0-5222 GCA_041621735.1 Pseudomonas sp. | reverse complement strand
TCAATCAGGTAATGCCGCAGTACGCCAGCAAAATCAAACTGTATGAAGACAGCGTGCCGCTGTTCAACCGTTTCCAGATTGAAAGCCAGATCGAAACCGCCTTCCAGCGCGAAGTGAAACTGCCGTCCGGCGGCTCGATCTTCATCGACCCGACTGAAGCCCTGGTCTCAATCGACATCAACTCGGCCCGTGCGACCAAAGGCAGTGACATCGAGGAAACTGCCCTGCAGACCAACCTCGAAGCCGCCGAAGAAATCGCCCGCCAGTTGCGCCTGCGCGATATCGGCGGCCTGATCGTCATCGACTTCATCGACATGACTCCGGCGAAAAATCAGCGCGCCGTGGAAGAAAAAGTTCGCGAAAGCCTCGAAGCCGACCGCGCTCGCGTACAGGTCGGGCGCATCTCGCGTTTCGGCCTGCTGGAAATGTCCCGTCAGCGCCTGCGCCCCTCCCTGGGCGAAAGCAGCGGCATCGTCTGCCCACGCTGCAACGGCCAAGGCATCATCCGCGATGTCGAATCGCTGTCACTGGCGATCCTGCGTCTGATCGAAGAAGAAGCCCTGAAGGACCGCACCGCCGAGGTTCGTGCCCAGGTACCAATCCCGGTCGCCGCCTTCCTGCTCAACGAAAAACGCAACTCGATTACCAAAATCGAGCTGCGCACCCGCGCACGCATCGTGATTCTGCCGAACGACCACCTGGAAACGCCGCACTTCGAAGTGCAACGCATCCGCGACGACAGCCCTGAGGCCCAGAGCACCCAGTCCAGCTACGAAATCGCCACGACTGAAGTCGAAGAGGTCGTTGAAGCTAGCGCTACCCGCACCCTGGTACGCCAGGAAGCGGCAATCAAAGCCGCACCGCAGCGCACCGCCGCACCGACCCCGGTCGAGCCAGCCGTCGAGCCGCAAAAAGCCGCGACCGAGCCCAGCCTGTTCAAAGGTCTGGTGAAATCGCTGGTCAGCCTGTTTGCCGGCAAGGAAGAAGAAAAGCCTGCAGCAGTTGTAGAGAAAAAAGCCAGCGAACGCCCACAGCGTAGCGATGAGCGTCGTAGTGGCCGCCAGCAGAATCGCAGCCGCGGCGGTCGTCGTGACGAAGAGCGCAAGCCTCGCGAAGAACGCGCGCCACGCGAAGAGCGTCAACCGCGCGCCCCGCGTGAAGAGCGCCAACCTCGCGAGAGCGTAGAAGTTCGCGAGCCACAGGAAGTCCGTCAGGCACGCCCACCGCGTGAACCGCGCGAAGGCCAGGAAAATCGCCGCGAGCGCAAACCACGCGAAGAGCGCCAACCGCGCGAACTGCGTGCCCCCCTGGACACCCCTGAAACCGCTAACGAAGAGACTCTCGCCGAGCGTCCTCAGCGTGAGCCGCGTCAGCCACGCCCACCGCGTGAAGAGCGCCAACCTCGCAGCGAACAAGCACCTAAAGTAGAAGCAGAAGAAGCACTGCCAAACGAGGAGCAACTGCAGGACGACGAGCAGGATAACGCCGAAGGCGAACGCCCTCGCCGCCGCTCCCGTGGCCAGCGTCGTCGCAGCAACCGCCGCGAGCGCCAGCGTGATGCCAATGGCAATCTGATCGAAAGCGCCGAAGAAGGCAGCGAAGGCAATAGCGAAACCCCGGCTGAAACTGCGGTTGCGCCCACCATTGCCGCCGTCGCGCTCGCGACCACTGAAGAAGCGACTACTGAAGAAGCGGCTGCTGAACCGGCAGTGACCGCGCAAACAACCGAGGCAACAGTTGCCAAGCCCGCATCTGAAGCGGCTGCGGCCGAGCCGGTCAGTAACATCAGCAATGAAATCGCCGAAGTAACTGTGGACGTGCAAGAGGCCCAGGTTACCGAAGTCGAAACGCCGACTGCGACCGAAGCCCCCGCAATTCAAGCAAGCGAAAGCGCAGCAGAGGTCGAGCAAGCTCCGGCTGAGATCGTCCGCGAAGCGCAGGCCGAAGCGAGCGTCGACACCAGCGCCGCGGAGCCTGCCGAGGAAGCGACAAGCGCAGCCGAAGCAGCGCCGGCTGTAATCCCTACTGGCGGGCGTGCACCGAACGATCCTCGCGAAGTGCGTCGACGCAAGCGTGAAGCCGAGCGCCTGGCTCGCGAAGCGGCCGAAGCGCCAGCACCGCAGGCCGAGCAAGCCAGCGAAGCCCAGGCTGAAGCCGTTGCCGAACCCGTAGCGGAAAGCAAAGCCGCTGACGACAACAGCGAATCGGCAGAGCCTAAAGCCCAAGCTGCAACTGAGGCGCCAGCCAACCCGGCTGCCGAACCAGACAGCACAGCTACCAGCGAAACTGAAACTGAAGAGCAAGAGACTGAGCGCGCGGTTAAACCCCACGCCTGAAGCGATTCAGCGGCATAAAAAAGGGGATGCTTCGGCATCCCCTTTTCTTTGCGTCCCAATCTTCCAGCAGGCCAACCACCAAGCTGGTGGAACTCAGAGCACGTTAGGCTCAATCTCCAGCTCAAGGGCAAAACGCCGAGCAATGTCCGCCTGAATACGCCGCGCCAATGCCAACAACTGCGCTCCCGTGGCCTGACCATAATTGACCAGAACCAAGGCCTGCAGGCGGTGCACACCGGCATCGCCCTCGCGAAAACCTTTCCAGCCCGCCCGCTCGATCAGCCAACCCGCCGCCAACTTCACCTGGCCATCCGCTTGCGGGAAGGCCACCAGATCCGGGTATTCACTAGCCAAACGCTGCGCCAGCTCGGCTGATACCAGGGGGTTCTTGAAAAAGCTGCCGGCATTGCCCAGCACGGCCGGATCTGGCAGCTTCTCATTGCGAATTTCACAGATCGCTCGACTGACATCGACCGCAGTCGGCGCATCGACGCCCTGCTCACTCAAGCGCTGACGCACCGGACCGTAGTCCAGATGCAGAGGCGCCGTGCGACTCAAGGCAAAACGCACCCGTAAAATCACCCAGCGCCCCGACTCACGCTTGAACAAGCTGTCGCGATAGGCGAAAGCGCAGTCGTCCAGGGTAAATTCACGCAGCTCGCCGGTCTGCCGATCCAGCGCCGTCAGCCCGGCGAATACGTCCTTCAACTCGACGCCGTAGGCCCCGATATTCTGCATCGGCGCGGCACCGACCGTACCCGGAATCAGGCTGAGGTTTTCCAGCCCGACCAAGCCCTGCTGCAGCGTCCACTGCACGAAAGGGTGCCAAGGCTCGCCGGCCTCCGACTCGACCAGCACCCGCTCGCCGTCGTCGCGCAACACACGAACACCGCGGCTGGCCATGCGCAACACCAACGCCTCGACATCGCCGGTCAACAGCAGGTTGCTGCCGCCCCCAAGCAGTAATACTGGCAAGCGCTTGCCAGCCGCATAGGCGAGCGCTTCGCGCACCTGATCGTCGTTATGTGCCTCGACAAACTCACGCGCGTAGACCTCAACCGCGAAGCTGTTATGCGCCTTGAGCGACACCCGCTCCTGCACAGGCAAACTCATAGACGCCCCTTCAGCTCGACCAGCAATGCAACGCTGGCCTGCTCGATCAGATCCAGCACCTGCTCGAAACCCTGCTCGCCGCCGTAATAAGGATCGGGCACCTCGTCCACGGCCAATTGATAACGACGCAGGAATAGATCGAGCTCGGCCGAGCTGTCGCCGGGACGAAGGCTGAGGAGATGACTCAGATTGCTGTTATCCATAGCCAGGATCAGATCGAATCGAGCGAAGTCGCTTGTCGACACCTGACGCCCGCGCAAGGCCGCAAGATCATAACCGCGTTGCTGCGCCGCCTGCCGGGTGCGGACATCCGGCGCCTTGCCGACATGCCAGTCACCCGTACCGGCGGAGTCGACTTCAATACGATCCGCCAAGCCCGCCTCACGCAACTTGTGGCGCAACACGCCTTCGGCAGTGGGTGAGCGGCAGATATTACCCAGACAGACAAACAAAACCCGCATCAAGCCCCCAGCAGTCGGCGCACGCGCTCGAGATCTTCCGCTGTATCGACGCCAGCCGGTGGCGCCTGCAGCGCGTCAGCCACATGGATACGCACGCCGTGCCACAGGGCACGCAGCTGCTCCAGGCACTCGGCATCCTCCAGCCAGCAAGGGCCCCAGGCAACGAAGTCATGCAGGAACTGTGTGCGATAGGCATAGATACCGATGTGCCGACGATAGGGCACAGCGTGCGGCAGCTGCTCGCGGTTGCCGGCAAACGCATCGCGTGCCCAGGGCAAAGGTGCACGACTGAAGGTCAGCGCCAGACCATTGAGGTCCGTCGCCACCTTGACCACATTCGGATTGAACAGCGCAGCGGCCTCCCCGATCGGCTCGGCCAGGGTGGCAATCGCCGCCTCGGGGTGAGCGGCCAGGTTGGCTGCCACCTGATCGATAATCGCAGGAGGGATCATCGGCTCGTCCCCTTGCACGTTGACCACTATGGCGTCGGCGGCAAGCCCCAGCGCAGTGGCCACTTCGGCGAGGCGATCGGTACCGGAATTATGCTCGGCACGGGTTAGCTGCACCTCGGCGCCAAAAGCCCGACACGCTTCGACAATCCGCGCATCGTCGGTCGCCACCACCACCCGCTGCGCGCTGCTCTTGCACGCCTGCTCCCAGACATGCTGGATCATCGGCTTACCGGCAATCTCTTGCAGAGGCTTGCCGGGCAGACGACTGGAGGCGAAGCGCGCGGGAATCACCACAGTAAACGCTGTGCTCATTTACTTATCCAGACGCTCGTCGACGTTGAGGGTACGCGCTTCGCTTTCCAGCATTACCGGAATGCCGTCTCGCACCGGAAAGGCCAGGGCATCGGCCTTGCAGATCAGCTCGGATTTATCGGCGGCAAGCTTCAACGGGCCCTTGCACAGGGGGCAGGCCAAGATATCGAGTAGTTTCGGGTCCATGGGAAGGTCCTTGAAGGAAAGCGCCTGCATCGGCCGACACGGGATGCACAACGCCATGCAGGATTATTCGGCGAGCGACAGCAAACGAGCCAGCTGCCCATCGAACCAAGTGATAAAAGCCGCAGAAGGCTCGGCATCCACCGCCAAATACCACCAGTCATCAGCGGCGAACGCTCGGCACTTCACCGCATCTTTTTCCGTCATCAGCACAGGATGCTCTGGACTGAAATCCAGCAGCTCAGGGCTGTACTGCGCATGGTCGGCAAAAGCATGGGGAATCGCCCGCCAGTTTAGCGCCTCCAGCGTATTGAAGAAACGCTGTGGATTGCCGATGCCGGCCACGGCATGCAGGTGTTGTTGCG
>JBFKAF010000266.1:0-5248 GCA_041621735.1 Pseudomonas sp. | reverse complement strand
TCGCCGGCCCAGCTTGAAGACACGCGCAGCCAGCAGCTGCTCTTGTCGTCGGCCTGACCCTCGCGGTCCCAGAAGAACTGCACCTTGACCCGGCCGTATTCATCGCAGTGGATCTCTTCGCCCGCCGGGCCGGTGACCACGGCGCTCTGGCTGCCGAGAATGCGCGGCTTGGGGTGGCGCACGCGCGGGCGGTACGGCACCGTCCAGGGCGTGGCGCTGAAGCGGTTGCGGTAGCCCTGCTGGAAGCCACCATCGGCTTCGCTTTGTTCAGTTACCGACTCCTCCAGCACCTGCGGCTGTTTGCCTTCGTGGCGGATGTCGGTCAGCAGCCAGAGGTCGTTCCAGCTGGCGCGTGGGTGATCGGTCAAGGCGAGGAAGTGGCCGCTGACCAGCAGGCGCTGGTCGCTCTCGCCCTCGGTCAGTTCGAAGTCATGGCGGTGGCGCTCTAGGGCGCGCTGGCTGAGGTGTTTGCCACGCTCGCGCTCGACGAAGCGGCCGGGGTAATCGTAGTCCTCGAGGTCGGGTGTGAACTCGCTCTTGGCGTCGGCCTCCATCAGCAGACGCGGCTTCTCGAAGTCGTAGTCGCGGCGGGTCACCCGGCTGCTGCGGGTTTCCACGCGCACGCCGAAGCGCTTGATCACCGGCTCGTCGGCGACCAGGCCGCTGTCCTGCTGGTAGGCGGTGGGGGCCAGTTTGGGGAAGGGCGTCTGGTCGTCGCCGAAGACCAGTACATGGCCCTGTTCGCTGTGCTGGAAGTGGTAGTGGATGCCTTCCTCCTCGCACAGGCGCTGGACGAAGTGCAGGTCGGACTCATCGTACTGCACGCAGTACTCGCGCTCGGGGTACACCGAGCCGAGTTGGAATTGGTAGGCGTTGGCCTGAATGCCGTGCTCCTCGAGCACTTGGCCGATGATCTGCGCCACCGATAGGTGCTGGAAGATGCGTTGGTTGATGCGGTGCGCCAGGTAGGCCAGCTGCGGCCTCAGGCTCAGGTGGTAGCGGGTCAGGCGCTGGCCGGACTCGCCCTGGGCGACGCGGTAGATGTACCCGTGGATGCCGTTGCCGGCTTGCGACAGGGCCAGGAAAGCCGGGCGATGGAGCAGGCTTTCCAGATCGAGGTCGGGGCGCTCGCTGACCAGTTCCAGTGCAAACACGAAGGGCTGGCTGATGGCCTCGCGGCCCGTGAACTCGAGCACCTGTAGGTCGTGGCTGGTGCCTTCGATATTCAGGCTGAAATGGGTCTGGTTGGCTGGGGCGAACATCCGATGTTCCTCGTCAATCGTTCCATGAGTCGCGCATGCGCGTGGTGCGCGTCAGGTTGTAACGCGAGCACTGCCCTGCGCTGCGACTTGACTCGACATTTTGCAGCATCGCTACGCGGGTTTTGCGGAACAGGTCTTGCGAAAATGCGTCGGCCAGGACTAAGCCTGGCCGACGCATCGCTTAGTGCGTTATCACCTTAGCTGGCGATCGGGGTACGCCAGTCGTCGGAACCGGAAGTGCCGGAGACTTCATGGGTCCAGACGATCTTGCGGTAGGTGAAGTAGACATCTTCCAGGTGAGTGAAGTGCGACATGCCAGGGTCCTGGCAGTTCGGCATGCGCGACTGCACGTCGACGATCACCGCATCTTCCAGCTCGATGGTGAAGTAGTGTTCCTGAGTACCGGTGGAGGAGGTGCGGTACCACTCCAGGCGGCACTTGTTCAAACGCTCACCGGAGGTCAGCGAGTTGAAGATCAGCGGCGAGGATTTGTCGAACACCTTGGTGATCATCAACGGCTTGTGTACGCGCTGGCCAGTCGGCTGACCGGACTGCGGGTCACGCGGGATGATGACCTGATGGTTGAATGCCTGAACCAGAATCTGGTCCTCGTGACCTTCCTGAAAGATGTTGCCGACCGAGTCCTCGGTAAAGGTGCCCGCGGTGATCAGACCTTGTTTGGTGCCTTCGAGGGACAGATACGCGGGTGTTGGCATGAGAGCTCTCCTTGCCTGGGTCATGGATCAGAAATGATCCGGGAGCCGGTAGGTAGCTATTGCTGTGCCAGTTTTAAAAATAGTATTAAATTCAGTAATATAGCGTGACTGATTGATAAAAATAAGTCATCGCGTGCGTTGAGTCACTGAAAGATGGGCAGCTTGTTGCGCAGGACTGCGCAATGAATTGCGCATGGCTCTATAACGCTTGGGCAGAAAGGCCTGCAGGCGAATATCCACAGCCTTATCCACAGCGCGGCGCGCAACAAGTTGCGCAGCCGAACATGAGGGGCTGAGGCAGCAAGCATGGCATTTTACGGAGGAGGGGCGCGTCAGCGATTGAGACGGAGCGGGCGCTGCGGCTCAGGCGGACTTCTGCTGGCGCCGCATCTGCTCATGGCCGTCGTCCCAGCCCGCTTCCCAGGCAGCAGCCAGCACCTCGGCGCTAGGCGTTAGCTGAGCGCTGGGCTGACCGGTCAAGCCAGCCATGTAGCCTTGTTGGTAGGCCTTGTTCAGGCTTTCCAGGCTCCAGTGCCGGTCGTCGGTTGGGGCGTCGGGCGCCATGCGTGCGGCTCGCGTAGAGATATTCACCTCTATGCTAGCCGTGTCGAGCGTTAAGCGCCGAGCCGCCAGTCCCGGCTTTGGCGCCACTGGTTGCTTTTGTGACGGGGTCGTCTAAACGCTCAGGGGCAGCAGGCTTGCCTGGTAGGCACTGGCAAAGCTGTCGAAGTCGCCATCGTCATGCGCTTCCAGTTCGGCCTGGCCGCGCAGCGATTGTGCGGCTGCCGCCTCGAAGGCCTCCTGTTGCTCCGCGCTCAGTGGCTGGCTGCGGAAGTACTCGGCGTGTTGCTTGCTCTGGCGCAGGGCGAACTGGGTGAAGCTTTCGCCCTGTTGCAAGCGTTCCAGCACCTGGGCCGAGGGTGTCAGCGCCGGGTTGTCGATCTTCGCGCGCTGGGCTTGCAACGCCAGGCTATGCGCCTCGCCAGCGTGACTCTGGTCGAGCAGGCTGGCCAGGGGCTGGATCTTGTCGAGCAGTTCATGGGCCCAGGTCGGCAGCGGTACGGGCTCGCCCCGGCGTTGCAGGTGCAGGTCGGGGCGGCGACCTTCCTTGACCACGCTGAGGAAGTTGTCGGTGCAGGCATGGCACTCGCTGCTGCCCAGGGGTGGGCTTTCCTGCAGCGCACAGAACAGCAGGAAGGCATCGAGGAAGCGTGCTTCTTCGAGGTCTATGCCCAGCGGCAGGAAGGGGTTGATGTCCAGGCAGCGCACTTCGATGTACTGCACGCCGCGGTCTTCCAGGGCCTGGACCGGCCGTTCGCCGCTGTAGGTCACGCGCTTCGGGCGGATATTCGAGTAGTACTCGTTTTCGATCTGCAGGATGTTGGTGTTCAGCTGCAACCACTCGCCATCCTGCTGCGTGCCGATCTCGACGTAGGCTGGGTACGGCGTACCGACGGCCTTGCGCAGGCTGTCGGTGTAGCTGCCGAGGTCGTTGTAGCAAGGCGTCAGGCCGGCCTGGGCGCTGCTCTGGTAACCCAGGTCGCTCATGCGCAGGCTGGTGGCGTAGGGCAGGTAGAGGGTGTCGGCATCCAGCTGCTGCAGCTGGTGCGGGCGCCCACGCAGAAAGCCGACATCCAGGGCCGGCGAGGCGCCGAACAGGTACATCAGCAGCCAGCTGTAGCGGCGGAAGTTTCGGATCAGGGCGATATAGCGCGCCGACTGATAGTCCTGCGCGTTGCGGGTGTTGCCTTCGGCCTGTTGCAGGCGCTGCCAGAGAGTGTCCGGCAGCGAGAAATTGTAGTGAATGCCGGCGATGCATTGCATGGTCTTGCCGTAACGCAGGGCCAGGCCCTTGCGATACACGTACTTGAGCTGACCAATATTCGAGCTGCCATAGCGGGCAATCGGGATCACCTCTTCGGCCGGCAGGGCGCAGGGCATCGACGGGCTCCACAGGTATTCGCCGTCGAGTTTGCTGTAGGCGAAGCGGTGGATCTGCTCGAGATCGGCCAGGGTGGT
Organism: Pseudomonas sp.; assembly: GCA_041621735.1. Classification (GTDB taxonomy): domain Bacteria; phylum Pseudomonadota; class Gammaproteobacteria; order Pseudomonadales; family Pseudomonadaceae; genus Aquipseudomonas. The sequence continues at coordinate 1,251 of JBFKAF010000266.1, read as the reverse complement.
CGCCGGATCGGCTTCGGCCGGGGTGATGAACTCCAGCAGGGATTCGGAGTAGTCCGTGGTGATCTGCGGGTGGGTCAGGGCCGAGCCGAGCGATGCCGGGTGCGGTGTCAGGGCCAACTGGCCGTGGCCATCGACGCGCAGGCATTCCCGCTCGATGCCGTGCAGGCACTGGGACAGCAGGGAGAGGTTGGCGGGCTCGCCAAGCAGTGCCAGGCGGCGGGATAAGAGGTCGCTCAAGGTTGCATTCCTTCACGCATCGGTCGGCCCAATATGGGGGCGGATCGATTGGTCTACAAGGGGAATCGGTAACAGCGCTTTGCGCCGAGGTCGTCCGGGGCGAACCACCGCCCGAATACCCTAGACCAGCCGAGGATGGAGAAATTACACGCAGGCGAAGGTGGCTTGTGCCTTAGCGACCAGCTTGTCGTTCTGGTGCACTTCGGCTTCGAGCACCTGGGTGCGCCGTCCGCTATGCACCACCCAGGCCCGGCAGCGCAATTCGCCCTCGCTGACTGGGCGTATGTAGTTGACCTTGCACTCCAGGGTGACGCTGTTCGGTGTGCCGTCGCCGAGGCTATGGCTGGCCTGGCCCATGGCGCTGTCGATCAGCGAGAACAGCGCGCCACCATGCAACTTGCCGTGCAGGTTGCGCAGGCCGTCGTGCATGGTCAGACGCAGCAGCGCCTCACCGCCTTGGGCCTGGATGATTTCCAGGCCGAGCAGGCGCCCGAAGGCGCTGCTCCTGCCAATGTCTTCCACGGGCTCGCTCATGGTTTATTTACGCAGTTGCTTGGCGTTGGCGAACAGCGAGGCCATGCCAACGTTGGAGGGAGCCGGCTTGTCCTGGCTGGAATGTCGCTCGCTGCGTGGCGCATTGCCGCGTGGTTTGCCGCCGTCACGAGCGCCGCCGCGTTGCCCTTCGACCTTCTCGCCGGGGGTATCGCCCATGCGCATGGACAGGGCGATGCGGTTGCGCGCAATGTCCACCTCCATCACCTTGACCTTGACCACATCGCCGGCCTTGACCGCCTCGTGCGGGTCCTTGATGAACTTTTCCGACAGCGCCGAGATGTGCACCAGGCCGTCCTGGTGCACGCCGATGTCGACGAAGGCGCCGAAGTTGGTGACGTTGGTCACCACGCCCTCGAGGATCATCCCCAGCTTGAGGTCCTTGAGGGTTTCCACGCCGTCCTGGAACTCGGCGGTCTTGAACTCGGGACGCGGGTCGCGGCCGGGCTTCTCCAGCTCCTG
>JBFKAF010000265.1:0-5258 GCA_041621735.1 Pseudomonas sp. | reverse complement strand
GCCACCGATTTCCCGACCTTCCACGCCGCGAAGATCTCGGATGTCGCCACGGCCCGCCACGCCATCGCCTCGGGCAAGGTCGACATGATCGGCATGACCCGCGCGCACATGACCGACCCGCACCTGGTGCGCAAGCTGATCGAGGGCCGCGAGCAGGACATTCGCCCCTGCGTCGGCGCCAACTACTGCCTCGACCGCATCTATCAGGGCGGCGCGGCCTACTGCATCCACAACGCCGCCACCGGCCGTGAAACGACCATGCCCCATGAAATCCCCAAGGCCGCCAAACCGCGCAAGGTGGTGATCATCGGCGCCGGACCGGCGGGCCTGGAAGCGGCCCGGGTGGCCGGCGAACGCGGTCATCAGGTGCTGGTGTTCGAGGCGGCCAACCAGGCCGGTGGTCAGATACGCCTGACCGCGCGCAGCCCTCGCCGACGCGAGATGCTCGGCATCATCGACTGGCGCATGGAGCAATGCGCGGCGCTGGGCGTCGAGTTCCGCTTCAATACCTGGGCCGATGCCGAGACCATCCGCGCCGAGCAGGCCGACGTGGTCATAGTCGCCACCGGCGGCTTCCCCCACACCGAAGTGCTCAGCGCCGGCAACGAACTGGTGGTGTCGGCCTGGGACATCATCTCCGGCGACGTCAAACCCGGCGCCAACGTGCTGCTGTTCGACGACGCCGGCGACCACACCGCGCTGCAGGCGGCCGAATTCATCGCCCAGAGCGGCGCCAAACTGGAAATCATGACCCCCGACCGCGCCTTCGCCCCGGAAGTCATGGCGATGAACCTGGTGCCCTACATGCGCTCACTGCAGAAGCTCGACACCACCTTCACCGTGACCTATCGCCTGGCCGCGGTGGCCCGCGAGGGTGGAGAGCTGGTGGCGCAGATCGACAGCGACTACGGCGGCGTGCGCAAGCAGCGCCGGGTCGATCAGGTGGTGGTCAACCACGGCACCCTGCCGCTGGACGAGCTGTATCTGGAGCTCAAACCCTTCTCGCGCAACCTCGGCGCGGTCGAATACGCCGAGCTGATCCACGGTCAGCCGCAGTCCAGGGACGACAACCCGGATGGCGAGTTCCAGCTGTTCCGCATCGGCGACGCGGTGGCCGCGCGCAACACCCACGCCGCTATCTACGACGCGCTGCGCCTGGTCAAGGATCTCTGAGCGCCGGGCCGGACTGGGTAACAGGCACCAGGGCACAGCGCCCATCGATTGCCTTGCATTCAGAAAGCAGTCCGGAAAAAGCCCCCGTCACAGTCGAGAGTTGTAGGGCCTTGCGTAGGGTGGGTTAGCCGAAGGCGTAACCCACCGCCCGGCCGCGAGGCCGGCAATGCGGCTGCCCGGCGGACGCAACGGTGGGTGACACCGCTACGCGGCTAACCCCCTCGGGCTGAATTGAAAGGTTATGTCGCAGTTTTGTGTTGCACGGAGCCGAAGCGCTTCGTAGGAGCCAGCTTGCTGGCGATGCTTTGCACGGTCTGTTGGATCGCCAGCAAGCTGGCTCCTACAAGGCGGTGTGTTGGCCCAGGCGGCGCGGGCGCGACCAACACTAGAGGCCTTCGCCCGCCTCCTCCGGTACCGGTACCGGTACCGGCACCAAGGCAGGCTCCGGCAGGGTGCCGCCCTGGCGCGACAGGATGATCGCGGCGATCACCACCAGCAGACCGCCGCCGAGCACGCCGGCGCTGATCTGTTCGCCGATCAGCAGTACGGCGATGGTCACCGCTACCACCGGCTCCAGGGTCGACAGGGTGGACGCCGAGGACGAACCGATCAGCGGCGAGCCGGCGAGAAAGGCGGCGACCGGCAGGATAGTGGCGAACAGGGCCAGGCCCAGGGTCGACCACCAGGCCGGCGCCCCGGAAGGCGGCGTCGCGCCGAAAAACAGCGCGGCCACGGCGAAGGTCAGCGTACAGCCCAGCAGCACCATGGCCGCCGAGGCCAGCGGCTGCTCGTGGCGAATGCTGTGGGTACCGTAGATGATCGCCGCGCCGTAACTGAGCGCGGAGAACAGCGCCCAGAACACCCCGCTCATCTCGCCGTGAAAGCGCAGGCCGGTGGCCAGCAGCACACCGCCCAGCGCCAGCACCAGGCTGAGCAGTTTCAGTGGGCTGGTGCGTTCGCCCAGGTAGGCGATCGACAGCGCGGTGACAAAGGCCGGGAAGGAGAACATCAGAATCACCGCCAGGCTCACCGAGGTGCTGCGGCTGGCGCTGTAGTAACCCAGCGCCGCCAGGCCGTAGCCGACGCCCACCAGCAGGTTCTGCCTGGCCAGCCGGCCGCGCGGCAGGCGCACCCCGCGCAGGCGCAGAAACAGCAGCAGGATCGCCGCCGCGATCACGAAACGCGCCAGCAGCAAACCCACCGGGTCCGCGCCGGCCGCGTAGGCGTACTGGGCGAACAGCGGCTGCAGGCCGTAACAGAAGGCCGACAGCAGCACGAGAACGAAGCCCCTGGCATAGCCACTGCCGAGTAGCGAGGTGGAAACAGCCTGCATCACCGATCTCCTGTTCCAGGAAACGCTGCGAAAAACCAAAAAGCCCCGTATGGCCGAGAAGGGTCATACGGGGCAGTGCTTGTTGCGATAGCCGCGTCAGTCGGCCAGCTTGCGTGCCATGCTCGCGCAGTACCAGTCATCGAACTGGCACACGCCATTTTCGGCGATCGAGGAATAGGGACCGGGCTGATAGGCCGGCGAGTTGACCCCAGCCTGGGTGCCTTCGACCAGGCGACGGTCCTGGTCGTTGGTGGCCAGCCAGACCCGGGTCAGGGTTTCCAGGTCGTAATCGAGGCCTTCCTGGGCATCCTTGGGTACCAGCCACCTGGTGGTTACCAGGGTCTCGTTCGGCCCCTGCGGCAGCACCCGGAAGCTCAGGGCGTGGTCACCGAGAAAGTGATTCCAGGTCGAGGGATAGTTGAAGTACAGCAGCGCGCCAATGTTCTCCACCCCGCTAGTGTCGAGGCGCCGCGCCACCGCCGGCTTGCCGTTCATGGTGTAACTGACCGCGCCGGACGACAGCGGGATACGGGTCATGCGGAACTGCCCGTTCTCGTCCATCACCAGGCGGCTGGGCAGCCCGCCCGCTTCGCAGCTATCCCAGTGGGCGACCAGCTCGGGGTCCTCGGCACCGCCGACGCCCGCCACCGAGAGGTTCTCGACGAAGGAATTCATCAACTCGGGGTGGGTACCGTCGCAGTGGAAGCACTCGCGATTGTTCTCGAACACCAGCTTCCAGTTGCCCTTCTCCACCAGGTTGGATTCGAAGGCCACCTTGCAGTCGTCGAGGTTGTGCGGGGCGATAAAGGGCGACACGGCCGCGCGAAACTTCTCGAAGTCCGGCGCCTGCTCGGCCACGCAGACGTAGATGTAGCTGTTGACCACCTCGCAGTGGGCCAGTTTGAGGCCGTAGTCGGCGGTATTGAAGTCAGGCCCCATGTTGCCGGCGAACAGCAGCTTGCCGTCCAGGTCGAAGGTCCACTTGTGGTAGGGGCAAACCAGCTTGGCGACCTTGCCGCTGGCCTCGCTGCAAACCTTGGAGCCGCGATGGCGGCAGGCGTTGTGCAGGGCGCGGATCTGCCCGTCGCTGCCGCGCACCACGGCTACCGGGTAGTCGCCGATCTGCAGGGTCAGGTACTGGCCCGGTTTCTCCAGTTCGAAGGTATGCCCGGCGAAGATCCACTCCTTGTGCCAGATCTGCTCCAGGTCCTGACGATAGACCTCGAGGTCGCTGTACAAAGCCGTCGGCAGCGCATGACGCGGCTTACGCTGCTGGATGAGCTCTGCAACCTTCGCTTTGTTATTCACTTTGTAGGCACTCCAAGGTTAATCCAGGCAATCGACCACCGGCGTTTAATGTCGGCGTCCTGTGCGTTAATACATTTGGCGGCGGCGATCCCGGCTATTGCCTGGCGATACTTTCGGATACTCTCCAGAACCAGCACCGGATTGATCGCTGCCTTCACCACTGTCGAAAGTTTAGAGTGCCGACCTGGCTGGCAGAACCGACTTTTTATTCAGGATATTGAATACCTGTTGTTATGGTTAAACATACCGAACCCGATCAGACGCTGATCAAGATGCCCTCCCTGCGCGCGGTTAAGTCCTTCGTCGCGGCCGCCAAGTACCAGAACTTCACTCGCGCCGCCGAGGCCCTGTGCGTGACCCAGGCGGCGATCAGCCGGCAGATTCGCGAACTGGAAACCTACCTCGGCGCCGAGCTGTTCACCCGTGCCGGCCGCGCCGTGGAGCTGACCGCCGCCGGTGCGATCTTCTACGATGCCGCGCACCTGTCGTTCGTCAACATCGCCCAGGCGGCCGAGCGCATCCGCAGCAACAACGCCGGCAAACGGGTGCTGACGCTGTGCTGCTCACCGGCGTTTTCCGCGCTGTGGCTGGCGCACCGGCTGCCGAGCTTCTTCAGCAGCAACCCGGATATCGACCTCAACCTGATTACCACACAGAATTTCCTGGCCATGGAACCCGGCGTGCGCCCGGATATCTTCATCACCAAGATGGCCAAGATTCGTTCGGGCTACCGCAGCCTGCCGCTGTTCCACGACATCATCTATCCGGTGTGCACCCCGCGTTATCTCGAGCAGCACCCGGAATTGCGCAGCCTCGAAGGCCTGCGCGACAGCGTGCTGCTGAATCTCAGTCCCTATGGCCGCTCGCAGGTGGCCGAGCACGTCGACTGGGGCGTGTGGCTGGCCTTTCACGACATCGACATCGAAACCCGCGCCCACGATAGCCCGCACTTCTTCAATGCCAACGACTACAACATGCTGGTGCAGATGGTGCTCAACCATCAGGGCGTGGCGCTGGGCTGGAACCACCTGGTCGGCCATCTGGTTGCGCAGGGCCTGCTGGTGCGCCCGCTTGAGGAGGAAGTGGTGCACAAGGAAAGCCTGCACTACCTGACCTTCAGTGAAGACAAGGAAGATGACGAGGCCTGCTGCCGACTGCGCGACTGGCTGATGCAACAGTTTTAACGGCCTGTTAATTACCTGCAGTTATCAATAACCCCAACATCAGGTTATTGATATTACCTCCCCTCTTTAAAGGTCGTTAATCACACAACCACCCCTCATTTAAAAACCTGCCCCGCGCAGGTTTTTTTATGCCTGGGATTTGTCGCCGACCCATAACCTTTGATTATGAATTACCGCCCTTAAATGTTGCTTATTGCAGCGGCTAAAACGGCCGTAACCTTTTTCTCGAAATCACAACACATTCAACCTCTTCCAATCAG
>JBFKAF010000264.1:0-5266 GCA_041621735.1 Pseudomonas sp. | reverse complement strand
GCGGTGCTGCTGTTTTTCTACCTGACCTTTATCGGAGGCTGTTCCGGCTCAACGGCCGGCGGCCTGAAAATCTTCCGCTTCCAGGTCGCCTACGTGCTGCTCAAAGCCAGCCTGCAGCAACTGATGCATCCGCGCGCGGTGATCAAACAGCAGTACAACAACCACAACCTCGACGAAGAAATAGTCCGTTCGCTGACCACCTTCTCGTTCTTTTTCACCATCACCATCGGCATGATCGCCCTCGGCCTGGCGCTGCTTGGGCTGGACTGGGTCACCGCCCTGACCGCGGCCGCGACCGCCGTGTGTAACGTCGGCCCCGGCCTGGGGCCGGTAATCGGCCCGGCCGGCAACTTCTCCAGCCTGGCCGACCCCGCCAAATGGCTACTGACTCTTGGCATGCTGCTCGGCCGTTTGGAGATTCTCACCGTGCTGGTGCTGACCACCCGGGCCTTTTGGCGACACTGAAACAGGGTAAATCTGCCTTTTGCCCTGTGGTTAGCCGGCAGTTCCTCTTAGAATCACGCCACTATTTTATGGAAGCCGACTAGATGGCCTTGCCGACCTTACGAATCATCGCGTTCATCAACGGCATTTTTCTGATTACCCTGGCCATCAGCATGGTCGTACCGATGCTCACCCTGGTGCTGTTCGAGCGCGCCCAAGAGCTGAACGGCTTTCTCTGGTCGAGCCTGTTCACCTTCATCGCGGGCCTCGCCATGGTCCTCCAGGGGCGACCGGCGGACACCCAGCTGCGCCCGCGCGACATGTACATGCTGACGGTCTCGAGCTGGCTGCTGGTGTGCCTGTTCGCCGCCCTGCCCTTCATGCTGTTTCAGCGCATGAGCATTGCCGACGCGATTTTCGAGAGCATGTCCGGGATTACCGCCACTGGTGCCACCGTACTCAGTGGCCTGGACAGCATGTCGCCGGGCATTCTGATCTGGCGCTCGCTGCTGCACTGGCTCGGCGGCATCGGCTTTATCGCCATGGCCGTGGCGATTCTGCCGATGCTGCGTATCGGTGGTATGCGTCTGTTCCAGACCGAGTCTTCGGATCGCTCGGAGAAGGTCATGCCGCGCTCGCACATGGTCGCCAAGTACATGGTGGCGGCCTATGTGGGGCTCAGCCTGCTCGGCGTTCTGGCATTCTGGGCGGCGGGCATGGGCCTCTTCGACTCGATCAACCACACCATGTCGGCGATCGCCACCGGCGGCTTTTCCACCTCGGACCGCTCCATCGGTAACTGGGCACAACCTGCGGTGCATTGGGTGGCGGTGCTGCTGATGATTCTCGGCAGCCTGCCGTTCGTACTCTATGTATCGATGATGCGCGGCAACTACCTGGCCCTGTTTCGCGACCAGCAGGTGCACGGCTTTCTCATCATCTTGCTGGGCACCTGGCTGGCGCTTGGCACCTGGTACAACCTGACCACCGAACTGCACTGGCTGGAAGCCGTGCGCCACGTGGCGGTGAACGCCACCTCGATCATGACCACCACCGGTTTCGCCCTAGGCGACTACACCCTCTGGGGCGGCTTCTCCGGGATGCTGTTCTTCTACCTGGGCTTTATCGGCGGCTGCTCCGGCTCGACCGCCGGCGGTTTGAAGATTTTCCGCTTCCAGGTGGCCTATATCCTGCTCAAGGCCAACCTGCAGCAACTGGTGCATCCGCGCGCGGTGATCAAACAGCAGTACAACCGCCACCGCCTGGACGAAGACATCGTCCGCTCGATCCTGACCTTTTCGTTCTTCTTCACCATCACCATCGCCTTGTTGGCCCTGGCCCTGACCCTCTGCGGCCTGGACTGGATCACCGCGCTGAGCGGAGCCGCCAGCACGGTGTCCGGCGTAGGCCCGGGGATGGGGCCGATCATCGGCCCGGCCGGCAACTTCGCCAGCCTGCCGGACATCGCCAAGTGGCTATTGACCCTGGGCATGCTGCTCGGACGCCTGGAAATTCTGACCGTGCTGGTGCTGCTGATGCCGGCCTTCTGGCGGCATTGACGCTATCGCCCGGCGTAGCGTCTACAACTGCGCGCGGTACTCGCCCGGAGTGATGGCGAACCAGCGGCGGAACGCGCGGAAGAAATTGCTCGGATCGGCGAAGCCCAATAAATAAGCGACTTCCAGCAGGGCCAGGTTGGGTTGGGCCAAATACTGCTCGGCCAGCTCACGCCGGGTGTCGTCGAGCAGTTGCTGGAAGCTGGTGCCCTCTTCCTGCAAGCGCCGCTGCAGGGTGCGCTGCGACAGGTGCAGGGCTTGCGCCACCGCCTCGCGCTTGGGCTCGCCCTGCGGCAGCAAGCGGCACAGCACCTGCCGGGCCAGGTGAGTCACCCGGCTTTCCGAGAAACGCGCGAGGTATTCGCCGGCGAAGCGATCATGCAACTGCGCCAGCGCTTCGTTAGCCGTGGGCAGCGACATCTCCATATCGGCCCGATCGAACAGCAGCGCGTAGTGCGCGGCATTGAACTGCAGCGGTGCCTGAAACACCTGCTGAAAGGGTTGCAGGTCGGCCGGTGGCTCGCCTTGCAGGAGGATCTGTTGCGGGCGCAGCGGTTTTCCGGTCATCCAGCGGCAGAATGCCAGGGCATAAGCCAGCGATGCCTCGGCGCTCTGCCGCGCGGGCGGTAGGCGATCGCCATGGATCGCCAGAATCAGCTCGTAGCCATGTGGCGTGCTGCGAAAACTCAGGTCGGCGCCCTCGGCGATGATCCGCTGATAGCGCACCAGACGAGTCAGGCCTTCCTTCAGCGTACGACTGGACATCAGCGCATAGCCCACCACATGGAAGGACGCCGGACGCACCACCTTGGCCATGTTCAAGCCAATCGCCGGATTGCCCGACAGCGCCACCGCGCGCTGCCACAGGCGGGTCATGTCATCTTGTGGGAAGCGCGCATCCGGGTCTTCCAGGGCGGCGTAATGCAAACCCAGCTCGGCGAAGATCACGCGGCAGTCGACGCCGCCCATTTCCAGTGCCTGGACAATCCCCAAAGCCCAATTCGACGAGGTGGTGCGTTCGCTCATGACGTTTTTTCTTATTCAGTCAGCGGAGGGCCGCAATACGCGGCCTGGCGGCGAAGGATACTAAACTGGCACTTAATGTCACTGGCCCAGCAGGACACTCGGCCTAGACTGGGCCCAACCGCCAGTCACCCAATACAGGAGGTGCGCCATGGCCACTCAGACCAGTGCCCGCTACACCAGCTTCGCCGAGTTCTACCCTTATTATCTGCAAGAACACAGTAACGCCACCTGTCGCCGCCTGCATTACGCCGGCAGTCTGCTGGTATTGGGTATTTTTGCCTACGTTCTGCTCAGCCAACAGTGGCAGTGGTTACTGGCTATCCCGTTGGCCGGCTATGGCTTTGCCTGGATCGGCCACTTCGTCTTCGAGAAAAACCGCCCGGCCACCTTTCAATATCCACTGTATTCGCTGCTGGGCGACTGGGTGATGCTCAAGGATGCCCTGACCGGCCGCATCAAGTTCTGACCCGCCAGCCTGCAGAGGACACTCACGATGCACACTCAAGCGCGCTTCACCCATATGCAGGACGGCACGGCCGAAGATTGGGCGCTCATCGCGCAGCACTTCAGCGCCTATGCCGCGCAGTTGCCCGAGCGCATTCTCAGCCACCTGAAACTGCTCGACGGCGACTTCGGCGGTTTCCCCATCGATCGCCTGTCCCACTCGCTGCAGACCGCCACCCGCGCACACCTCGATGGGCGCGACGAGGAGTACGTGGTCTGTGCCCTGCTGCACGATATCGGCGACACCCTGGGCAGTTATAACCATGCCGATATCGCCGCGGCCATGCTCAAGCCATTCGTCAGTGCGGAGTTGCACTGGATGGTCGCAAACCACGGAATCTTTCAGGGCTATTACTTCTTCCATCACCTGGGCATGGAGCGTCACCTGCGCGAGCAATTCAAGGATCATCCGCAATACCAGGCGACCATCGACTTCTGCGCCAAGTACGATGCCGCGGCCTTCGACCCGGACTTTGAGAATCTACCGCTGAGCTTCTTCGAGCCCATGTTGCGCCGCGTGTTTGCCCAGCCAAAAAACTCCCTCTACCAAGCGGCCATGAGCCAGGCCCGTTAACCACTGAGGTGCTCCGCCGTCACCGTTCGGCTGCCGTGCTTGGCTCGCGCCGCCACGCTTGGTTATGATCCCCTCTCTGTCGCAAGCCTGGCCTAGTGTTTGCAAACAGCATAGACGTCCAGCAGAGGCGTCAGAAAATCAGCAGGGATCACCTCCATAGCATGAATGCCAGCCATCTAACCCGTTTAACCCCGTTGCCGGCGCCACCGCTGCGCGAGTACTACTCCCGCGTGCTGGCCTATATCGCCGTCGCCGCGACCATCGCCGCCGGCACCTACATTCAGCATTTCGGCTATGACATCCTCTGGATGGTGCCCTACGCCCTGCTCTACCCACATTTGGCCCATCACCTGAGCCTGCGCTTCAAACGCGATCATCCGCAGAAGACCACACTGGCCTTGCTGTTCATAGATTCGTTGCACTGCGGTGCAGGACTCGCGTTACTCGGCTTTTCGGTAGTACCCAGCCTGGTGTGCCTGCTGATTCTGGCGTTCAGTTCACTGGTGATCGGCGGCTTGCGCCACCTGGCGCTGGCGCTGCTGATTGCACTGTGCACCACCGCGCTCAGCGCCACCTTGGTCGAGTTCAAATTCACCCCCGACACGCCGGCAGTAGTCGCACTGGTGAGCATCGCCTTCGCCACCTTGTATATCTGCATCACCGCCTATTTCGTCCACCAGCAAGGCTTGCGCCTGACCCAGGTGCGCAGCGACATCAAGCGCGAACAGGAGAAGGCCGCACGACTGGCGCGCAATCTCGCCAAATACCTGTCGCCACAGGTGTGGGAATCGATCTTCAGCGGCAAGAAGAGCGTGCGCCTGGAAACCCAACGCAAGAAGCTCACGGTGTTCTTCTCCGACATCAAAGGCTTCACCGAGCTGTCCGAAGAGCTGGAAGCCGAAACCCTCACCGACCTGCTCAACAGCTACCTTAACGAGATGTCAAAAATCTGCCTGAAATATGGCGGCACCATCGACAAGTTCATCGGCGACAGCGTCATGGTGTTCTTCGGCGACCCGGCCAGCCGAGGCGCCAAGAAAGACGCCGTGGCGGCAGTCTCGATGGCCATCGCCATGCGCAAACATATGAAAGTGCTGCGCCAGCAATGGCGGGCCCAGGGCATCACCAAACCCCTGGAAATCCGCATGGGGCTGAACACCGG
>JBFKAF010000263.1:0-5269 GCA_041621735.1 Pseudomonas sp. | reverse complement strand
TCAATTTCGGCGCCCAAGGCCCTGATACGGCGTTGCCGCTCCTCGCCATAGCCCTGCTATGACTCGTCGCAGCGCCTTGTCTCAGAACCTTAGGCATCCGCACTTGAGTTCACCAATTAGCCGCACAGGCCACTAGGGCTATTGCGCAGAGGCGCGCCGGTACCCCGCAGAGCTGCTGGTTCATCGTTCAGTCGTCTTGGTCGCTCCGGGCGAGCGCAGGCAGGGCCAGACGGACTGGTCGTTGCGCGCAAGTCGGATCAACTAAGTTGTCATGAACTCTTGTTATACAAACTCCGGGCAACACCTAAGTGTAAGGCTCATCTCCGACGAATTTTCACATCCAGAGGCAGGTATCGCTTTGCCGCGATCCCTGATGTCAGCGGTTTATTTTCGTCGTTACAGACCTGTGCCCCAATGTCCGGAGAGGCGAAATGAAGGTCACTGTTTTTGGAAGCGGTTATGTCGGCCTGACTCAGGCAGCCTGCCTGGCGGAGATGGGGCACAGCGTCTGCTGTATGGACGTCGATGCCGCGCGCATCGCACTCCTCAACGAGGGCCGCTCGCCCATCTACGAACCGGGCCTGGCCGACTTGTTGAGCAAGAACCTGGCCGCCCGGCGCCTCAGTTTCACGGTCGATGTGGCGCAGGCGATCGCCTTCGCTGAGCTGATCTTCATCGCCGTCGGCACGCCCTCGCAGGCCGATGGCCAGGCGAATCTGGATAACCTGTTCGCCGTCGTCGATTCGATCGCCGGCCTGGCGACCGCGGCCAAGATCATCGTCAACAAATCCACTGCCCCGGTCGGCACGGTCGACAGCATCAAGGTGCGGCTGGCCGAGCAGCTGGGCTCTGCCGAGCGGGCCGCGGCCTTTCAGGTGATGTCCAACCCCGAGTTTCTCAAGGAGGGCTCGGCGGTCGACGACTGCATGCGTCCCGAACGGATCATCATCGGCGCCGACGATGCCCAGGCGGTCGAGGTCCTGCGCGACCTCTACAAACCCTTCAGTCGCCACCATGACAAGTTCATCATCATGGACGCCCGCAGCGCCGAGCTGACCAAATACGCGGCCAACTGCATGCTGGCCACCAAGATTTCCTTTATCAACGAGATGGCCAATCTGGCCGACTGCCTGGGCGCCGATATCGAGATGGTCCGCCGCGGCATAGGTTCCGACTCGCGCATCGGCTACGACTTCATCTATCCGGGCTGTGGCTACGGCGGTTCCTGTTTTCCCAAGGACATCCGCGCGCTGAAACAGACGGCGCTGGACGTCGGTTATCCCTCGCGCCTGCTCCAGGCGGTGGAGGCTATCAACGACAGCCAGAAGCATCGGCTGGTCGAAAAGATCAGCCGGCATTTCAATGACGACCTGACCAACAAGACCTTCGCCCTCTGGGGGCTGGCCTTCAAGCCCAACACCGACGACATGCGCGAGGCTTCCAGTCAGGTGTTGCTGCAGCGCCTCTGGCAGGCCGGCGCCCGCGTCCGCGCCTACGATCCGAAAGCCATGCATGAAGCCGCGCAAATCTTCGGCGAACGCAGGGACCTGTTCCTGGCCAGCAGCAAGGAAGAGGCCCTGCAGGGGGCCGATGCCCTGGTGGTGGTCACCGAATGGTCGGACTTCCGGGTGCTCGACCTCGACCTGGTCAAGGCACGCCTGGCCAATCCGGTGGTGTTCGACGGCCGTAACCTGTTCGACCCGCAGCAACTGGAGGCGGCGGGCATCGCCTATTTCGCGATCGGTCGTGGGCGTCGGCAGAAGAGTGCGGCATGAAGGTGCTGATCACCGGTGTGGCGGGTTTCATCGGCTCGCACAGCGCCCTGCGTCTATGTGCCGAGGGGCATGAGGTGGTCGGCATCGACAACCTCAGCGACTACTATAGCGTCGACCTGAAAATGGCACGCCTCGAGCGGTTGGCCGGTGACGGTAACTTCCGCTTCCTGCGCCTGGACATCACCGACAAGCAAGCCCTGCTCGAGCTGTTCGCCCAGCAGCGCTTCACTCAGGTCATCCACCTGGCCGCACAAGCCGGGGTGCGCTACTCGCTGGATAACCCGGATGCCTATGCCCAGGCCAACCTGATCGGCTTCCTCAATCTGCTCGAAGCCTGCCGCCAGGCTCCACCCGAACACCTGGTGTATGCCTCGAGCAGCTCGGTGTATGGGATGAACGACAAGATGCCGTTCTCCAGCGCCGATGCGGTCGACCGGCCGGCCTCGTTGTATGCCGCGAGCAAACGTGCCAACGAGCTGATGGCCTACACCTACGCACACCTGTACCGGATTCCGGCCAGCGGGCTGCGCTTCTTCACGGTTTATGGGCCGTGGGGCCGCCCGGACATGGCGCTGTTCAAGTTCACCCGGAATATCCTCGGCGGGCAGCCGATCGAGGTATACAACAATGGGCAGTTGTCGCGGGACTTCACCTACATCGACGACATCGTCGAGGCTGTCGTCCGCCTGCTCGTGCGCCCGCCCGCCAGCCAGGCGGCCAGTGCTGCCGGAGGCGTGGCTGCGGTAGACGCGCCGTGCCGCGTCCTCAATATCGGGCGCGGCGAGCCGGTCAAGTTGCTGGACTTTATCGAGTGCATCGAGTCCAGCCTGGGGCTGCGGGCGCAGAAGCGCTCTCTGCCGATGCAGCCCGGCGATATCGAGAACACCTGGGCGGATGTTTCGGAACTGGCGCAACTGATCGATTTCCGTCCAAGCACCTCGCTGGCAACGGGGGTCGAACGCTTCGTCAGTTGGTACCGGGCGTTTTATCGGCTCTAGCAGGCCGTCGAAAAATGTAGCGAGCGACGGCTAGGGCCGTACCCGTTCCCTACGGGTAACGGCATTTGCCACATCCATGTGGGTCACAAGGCGAAATCAGCCGCAACGTAGCGAAGCGGAGTAACAGCCAGAGGCTGGCCCGCAGGGCGAGCGTAGCGAGTAAAAAGCGCAGTGTACGAGTTGTGCATGAGCATTTGCTTCGCTTCGCTCACCCCTTCGGGGCCGCGCTGAAGCGCGTTCAACGCGGCGCTTTTGTGAGGCTGGTTTCAACGCCGCATAGCCGAACGCAGTAGTTTTTAAACGGTCTGTTATTCGACGTCGGCCACTCGCGCGATATAGCTGGCGGGATTGACCACGCGGCCATTCTGGCTGACTTCGAAATGCACATGGTAACCACTGGCGCGGCCGGTGCGGCCGACCCTGGCAATGGTTTGGCCGCGCTGCACCAGATCACCGATCTGCACCAGATTGCTCTGGTTGTGGGCATAGAGGGTGACATAGCCGTCGGCATGACTGATTTCGACGGTATTGCCGTAACCCGACTTGCGGCCAGAGAAGGTCACCACACCGGCGGCTACGGTCACCACGTCACTGCCAGGCTTGGCGGCAAAGTCGACGCCCTTGTGCAGGGTGTTGCGACCGGTCAGGGGATGGACGCGCCGACCGAACGGTGAGGACATATAGCCCTGGCGCACCGGCATGCCGGACAGGTACTCGGCCTCGCTCAGGCGGCGCTCGCCGATCAGTTGTTCAAGCACTTCGAGCAGCTGTTCGCGGCTGTCCAGGCGCAGGCTCAGACGATCTAGTTCATCCATAAAGGGCGGCGGGGCATAGGCCGCATCGCCCATGGCGTCTTCGGTACCACCCTGCCCCACATTAAGGGAGAAGTCGAATTCGCTGGCATCCAGCTCCGCCAGCTCGGTGAGGCGTTCACCCAGGGCATCGAGGCGGGTCAGACGGGCCTGCAGCTCGGCGACATGGGCGGCGAAGGCATCCAGTTGGCGCTGTGCATCGCGGCGCACCACCGTGACCTCGGCGCGCTGCTGATCCAGGGCCTGACTGATCTGGGCTTCGCCCGCGGGGTCGACAATGGCCGGTGCCCACCAGGCTCCGACTGCGGCACCGCTGACACCGGCCACGCCCACCAACAGCAGCACCGCCATCAGCAACCAGCGCATATCCAGGCTCAAGGTGCGTGCGGCACCCTGATGCCGACTTAACAAAATGATCTGCAAGGCTTCCCCCTTAGCGGGCATGCCGCAAGTGGCACCCCCTAATGATGAAAGCCTTCGCGACATACCCGCCCCCTCATCCGGCGCTTCGCGCCACCTTCTCCCGGAGGGAGAAGGTCATCAGGAGGACGTCGCTACGCGACTCTCACGTTAAGGTGGAGCCCAAGTCGGCAGCAGGGATTCTGCTACCATGGCGGCTCCACTCTCACAGGCGTCCTGCCATGACATTTCGTCCTTTGCCGGCTAAGGCGACCGCCGCGCTCATGCGCGAAGTGAAGCCTCTGAAAGCGCTGTTCAGTCAGGCGCAACGCCTCGACCATCTACAGCACCTGCTTGAAAGCCAGCTGCAACCCGCTGCCCGCGAACACTGTCACGTCGCATCCTGGCGTGAGGGCTGCCTGCTACTGATAATCACCGACGGCCACTGGGCCACGCGCCTGCGCTATCAACAAAAACGTTTGCTGAAACAGCTGCAGGCACTCGAAGAATTCGCGACCTTAACGAAGATACTGTTCAAGGTGCAACCTCCGACTGCCGAAAGGCGTGCACCCGGTCGCACTATTAACCTGTCGAACAGCGCCGCGGAAAACATCCAGGCCACCGCCGACGGCATCAGCGACCCCAAGCTGCGCGCCGCCCTGGAGCGCCTGGCCAAGCACGGCCAGAACAACAAAACCTGAGCATCGCGGTTAAATTCAAGAATAAAAAGAGGCCACCCTAAGGTGGCCTCGAAAAGCAAAGTAAAGAGGGTTCTGCGTTACACGGCCGCAACCGGGCGCATATACGAGATCGGTGCCGTGCTGGGGTCGTCGAAGGTGACCACTTCCCAGGCATCGGGTTGCTCAACCAGGGCACGCAGCAGGCGATTATTCAACGCATGCCCCGATTTGAAGCCCTTGAACTCGCCAATCAGGCTATTGCCCAGCAGGTAGAGATCGCCAATGGCATCGAGAATCTTGTGTTTGACGAACTCGTCCTCGTAACGCAGGCCGTCTTCGTTCAACACACGGAACTCGTCCACCACAATGGCGTTGTCCACGCTGCCACCGAGTGCCAGGTTCTGCGAACGGAGGAACTCGATGTCGCGCATGAAACCGAAGGTGCGCGCGCGGCTGACTTCTTTCACAAAGGAGGTGCTGGAGAAGTCGACGCTGGCCGACTGGGTGCGATTGCGGAACACCGGATGATCGAAATCGATCTCGAAGGTCACCTTGAAGCCCTCGAAAGGCACGAAGGTGGCGCGCTTGTCGCCCTCCTCAACCGT
>JBFKAF010000262.1:0-5289 GCA_041621735.1 Pseudomonas sp. | reverse complement strand
TGCAGCAGCTGATCGAAGAGAACCACCTGCGCTGGGACTCGCTCGGCGAGTTCCTGGCCCTGGCGGTGTCTCTAGAAGAGACCGGGATCAAGAGCAACAACGCGAAAGCCAAGTTGCTCGGCACAACCCTGGACGCGGCCACCGGCAAGCTGCTGGACAACAACAAGTCGCCTTCGCGCAAGACCGGCGAGCTGGACAATCGCGGCAGCCATTTCTACCTGACCCTGTACTGGGCTCAGGAACTGGCCGCACAGACCGAAGACCTCGAGCTGCAAGCGCAGTTCAGCCCGCTGGCGAAGGCCCTGAGCGACAACGAGGCCGCAATCGTGGCCGAGTTGAACGCTGTCCAGGGCAAGCCTGTCGAGATCGGCGGCTACTACCGCGCCAACCCGCAACTGGCCAGCCAGGTCATGCGCCCGAGCGCGACCTTCAACGCCGCCCTCGCCGCACTGGCTTAAGCGCTAATACCCGGCGCCCACGGGCGTCACACCATGGAAACCCCGGCCCCTGCGCCGGGGTTTCTGCTTTCGGCCTGACAGAAGCGCACAGGCGCGACTGTTATGCTCACCATTTATCTGCTCAGGTAGTGTTTTATGAATTGGCTGCCTCATATCACCGTGGCCACGGTCATCGAAGACCAGGGCCGCTTCCTCTTGGTCGAAGAACTGGCCGAGGGCCGTGCAGTATTCAACCAGCCTGCCGGCCACCTGGAGGCAGGCGAAAGCCTCCTGCAAGCCGCCGTACGCGAAACCCTCGAAGAAACCGGCTGGGATGTCGAGCTGACCGGCGTCACCGGCATTTATCTGTATACCGCCCCCAGCAATGGCGTGACCTATCAGCGCGTCTGCTTCGCCGCCAAAGCGCTGCAACAGCACCCTGAACTCGCCCTGGATGACGGCATCATCGGCCCGCGCTGGCTGACCCGCGACGAGTTGGCCGCCCAACCAGAGCGCTGGCGTAGCGAGTTGGTGTTGCGTTGCATCGACGACTATCTCGCTGGCGCGTGCTTCCCGTTAAGCCTGATCCGCTACCCGGCTTAGCACCTGGCTAGTCGCCGCAACGAGCCGGCCCTGCTAGAATCGCGTCCTTTTGAGCCTTTGCACACTCAGCCCATGCCCGATCCAACTGCAACCCGCGTAATCGTCGGCATGTCCGGCGGCGTCGACTCGTCTGTTTCCGCTCTGCTGCTGCTGGAGCAGGGCTATCAGGTCGAAGGCCTGTTCATGAAGAACTGGGACGAGGACGACGGCACCGAATACTGCACCGCCATGGATGACCTGGCCGATGCCCAGGCCGTATGCGACAAGATCGGCATCAAGCTGCACACGGCCAACTTCGCGGCGGAATACTGGGATAACGTGTTCGAGCACTTCCTCGCCGAGTACAAGGCCGGGCGCACTCCCAACCCGGACATCCTGTGCAACCGCGAGATCAAGTTCAAAGCCTTTCTCGACTATGCGCTGATGCTCGGTGCCGACCTGATCGCCACCGGCCATTACGTGCGCCGCCGCGACAGCAATGGCCGCACCGAACTGCTCAAGGGCTTGGACCCTAACAAGGATCAGAGCTACTTCCTGCATGCGGTCGGCGGCGAACAGATCGCCAAGACCCTGTTCCCGGTCGGTGAACTGGAGAAGCCCCAGGTGCGCGCCATCGCCGAGAAATACCAGCTGGCCACGGCGAAGAAAAAAGACTCCACCGGCATCTGTTTCATCGGTGAGCGCCGCTTCAGTGACTTCCTCAAGCAATACCTGCCCGCTCAGCCCGGCGATATCGAAACCACCGAGGGCGAGATCATTGGTCGTCACCATGGTTTGATGTACCACACCATCGGCCAACGCCAAGGCCTGGGTATTGGTGGCTTGAAAGACGCCAGCGACGAGCCCTGGTATGTCCTGGAGAAAGACTTGGTGCGCAACGTACTGGTGGTTGGTCAAGGTAACGAGCATCCCTGGCTATTTTCCAGCGCCCTGCTTGCCTCGCAGATTTACTGGGTCAACCCGGTCGATCTCAGCAGCCCGCGCCAATTGACCGCCAAGGTGCGCTACCGCCAAGGGGATCAGGCCTGCACCCTGGAACAGACCGCAACTGGCTACCGCGCCTCGTTTGCCATGCCGCAACGAGCTGTCACACCGGGCCAGTCCGTGGTGTTCTATGACGGCGAGGTGTGCTTGGGCGGCGGCGTGATCGAAACAGCCGAACCCTGGAGCAGCAAGGATCAGCGCCCATGACGCCGACACAGGAACAGCTGGTGGCACTGGCTGCGGTATTCGAATCGGCAGTACTGGTCGACAAGCTCGCGCGCACCGGCCAGATCGGCGAGCCTGATCTGGCCTGCATGCTCGGCAGCCTATTGGTCCGCGACCCGCAGAACACTCTGGATGTTTACGGTGGCGATGATCTCAACCTGCGCGACGGCTATCGCGCCCTGGTCAGTTCACTGGAGCGCGACCCCGCCAGCCTGCAGCGCGAACCGCTGCGCTACGCCCTGGCCCTGCTCGCGCTGGAGCGACAGCTGTCCAAGCGCGACGACATGCTGCAGGTCATGGGCAACCGCCTCGATCAGATTCAACAACAGGTCGAGCACTTCGGGCCGATTCACGAGAACGTGGTCGCCTCCTGCGGCAGCCTGTACCAGGACACCATCAGCACCTTCCGTCAGCGCATTCAGGTGCAAGGCGACATGCGTCATCTGCAGCAACCGAGCAACGCCTCGAAAATCCGCGCCCTGCTACTCGCCGGCATTCGCGCGGCGCGCTTGTGGCGTCAGCTCGGTGGCCACCGCTGGCAGTTGGTGTTAAGCCGTGGCAAGTTGCTGAAAGAACTCTACCCGCTGCTGCGTAGCTGAGGCAGGCCGTGCGCCTGGTCAACCCCATGCGAGGCGCCGCACTGCTGGCGCTCTCCGCGTTGCTATTTGCGCTGATGGGGCTTGGCGTGCGTGAAGTCTCCAGCAGCGTCAACAATGAGTCGGTGGTGTTTTTCCGCAACCTTGTCGGCGTGCTGTTCTTTCTACCGCTGATTCTGCTCAAGGGCGTGCGGCCATTGAAAACGGCCCGCCTCAGATCGCACCTGTGGCGCACGGGCTTCGGTCTGGCGGCGATGTATTGCTTCTTCTATGCCATCGCCCATTTGCCGCTGGCCGATGCCATGCTGTTCACCTATTCGGCCCCGGTGTTCACCCCGCTGATCGCCCGGTGGTGGCTGAAAGAGCCGCTGAGCAAGCGTATCCTGGTCACCACCGGCATCGGCCTGATCGGCGTGCTGCTGGTCGCCAAGCCTTCCGCCGCCTTGCTCGACAGCCAGGCGCTAGTCGGCATGGCGGCCAGTATCCTGGCGGCCTTTGCCTTTGTCTCAATACGCGAGATGAGTGACACCGAACCCGCCTTTCGCATGGTCTTCTACTTTTCCCTGTTCTGTACGCTGATCTCGGCGATCCCGCTCGCCTGGACCTGGCAGCCGGTGAATCAGCATGAACTGGGTTTACTGCTACTAATCGGCCTGCTCGCCACCACCAGCCAGATCATCATGTCCAAGGCCTATAGCCTGGCGCCGCCTGGCTTGATTGGTCCCGTCGCCTACCTGGCCATAGTGTTTGCCGGGCTGATCGCCTGGCTGCGCTGGGGCGAAACCCCGGACCTGACATCGCTGTTCGGCGCCGCCTTGATTTTCGCTTCCAGCCTGCTGGCGATTCGCCGTCGAGTTCGCTGAACGGCCGTCGGCCAAACGCGGTCCGCGTGCTGAATTCATGTATGATATGCGCCCTTTTCGTTGCCCGACTGCCCGAGAACGCCTTCTATGCAGCTTTCTTCGCTCACTGCGGTTTCCCCCGTCGATGGCCGCTACGCCGGCAAAACCAGCGCACTGCGCCCCATTTTCAGTGAATACGGCCTGATCCGATTCCGCGTCATGGTTGAAGTGCGCTGGCTGCAGCGCCTCGCCGCCCACGACGGCATTGCCGAGGTCGCGCCCTTCTCGGCCGAAGCCCAGGCTGTGCTCAACGAGCTGGCGGAAAACTTCGCCAGCGAGCACGCCGAGCGCGTGAAAGAAATCGAGCGCACCACCAACCACGACGTCAAGGCCGTGGAATACCTGCTCAAGGAGCAGGCCGCCAAACTGCCTGAGTTGGACAAGGTCAGCGAGTTCATTCACTTCGCCTGCACCTCCGAGGACATCAACAACCTGTCCCACGCGCTGATGCTGCGTGAAGGCCGCGACAACGTGCTGCTGCCGCTGATGCGCCAGACCGCCGAAGCAATTCGCGAGTTGGCAGTCAAGTTCGCCGACGTACCGATGCTCTCGCGCACCCACGGTCAACCGGCTTCGCCGACCACTCTCGGCAAAGAACTGGCCAACGTGGTCTATCGCCTGGAACGGCAGATCGGCCAGGTCGCCACCGTGCCGCTGCTGGGCAAGATCAATGGCGCCGTGGGTAACTACAACGCGCACCTGTCGGCGTATCCACAGATTGACTGGGAAGCCAACGCCCGCCAGTTCATCGAGGACGACCTGGGCCTGCAGTTCAACCCCTACACCACGCAAATAGAGCCGCACGACTACATCGCCGAGCTGTTCGATGCGATTGCCCGCTTCAACACCATCCTGATCGACTTCGACCGTGACATCTGGGGCTATATCTCCCTGGGCTACTTCAAGCAGAAGACCATCGCCGGCGAGATCGGCTCCTCGACCATGCCGCACAAGGTCAACCCGATCGACTTCGAGAACTCCGAAGGCAACCTTGGCATCGCCAACGCACTGTTCCAGCACCTGGCCAGCAAACTGCCGGTCTCGCGCTGGCAGCGCGACCTGACCGATTCCACGGTGCTGCGCAATCTCGGCGTCGGGTTCGCCCACAGCGTGATCGCTTACGAAGCCAGTCTGAAAGGAATCAGCAAGTTAGAGCTGAATGTTCAACGCATTGCTCAAGATCTGGACGCCTGCTGGGAAGTACTCGCGGAGCCTATCCAGACCGTGATGCGCCGCTACGCCATCGAAAACCCCTACGAGAAGCTGAAAGAGCTGACCCGCGGCAAGGGCATCAGTCCAGAGGCTCTGCAAACCTTTATCGACGGGCTGGACATGCCAGCCGAAGCCAAGGCCGAGCTCAAGCAACTGACCCCGGCCAACTACATCGGCAACGCCGTGGCCCAGGCCAAGCGCATCTAAGCGGCAACAGCCCTCCCTACGCCCGGCTGTGCCGGGCGTTTTTATTTATGGGTAATTACTCATTTCAAAGGCTTACCGATGAATCCTGATATTCCACTGCAACTTCTGGGTGGCCTGACCGCG
>JBFKAF010000261.1:0-5300 GCA_041621735.1 Pseudomonas sp. | reverse complement strand
TACCTGGGGGTGGCTGTGGCCGAGAATCATCGGCCCCCAGGAACCGACATAGTCGACGTAGCGCTGGTCGTCTTCATCGATCAGGTAGGCGCCGGCGGCGTGCTTGAAGAACAGCGGGGTGCCGCCGACGCTCTTGAACGCGCGCACCGGCGAATTGACGCCGCCGGGGATGTGCTTCTGGGCGTTGGCGAACAGGATTTGCGAACGGGACATGGCGAGCCTCTTGATAATCGAGTCGGGGCGAGGTCAGTCGCCCGGGTAAGCAATTAGGTGTCGGGGGTGTCGGCGAACAGGGCGCTGAAGGCGCGCGCGCGCTGCTCGACCTCGGTTGCCGAGTCGGCGGCAAACAACGCATGGATCACCGCGACCATGCTGGCGCCGCGGGCAATCAGCTGGGGGGCGGTGGCCAGGGTGACGCCGCCGATGGCGACTATCGGTAGGCTGAAGCGCTCGTGCGCCGCGTGCAGCAGATCGAGCGTGGCCGCGGGCGCGCCGGGCTTGGTGACGGAGTTGAAGAAGCGTCCGAAGGCGATGTAGCTGGCGCCTTCGCGGGCGGCCATGTCGGCCAGCTCCAGCTGTGCGTGACAGGTGCCGCCGATGATTGCCTGGCGGCCGAGCAGGGCGCGGGCAGCGGCCAGCGAACCGTCACTCTGGCCCAGGTGCAGGCCGACGCCGAGTCGCGCCGCCAGTTCGGCGTCGTCATTGATGATCAGCGCGGCGCCATAACGCTCGCACAGCTCGCGCAGGGCTTCGGCTTCGCGCAGGCGGCGCGCGTCCTCGTTCGACTTGTCGCGGTACTGCAGCAGTTTGGCGCCGCCCTTCAGTGCGGCTTCGGTGTAGGGCAGCAGCTTGCCGTCGGCCAGCAATTGGCTATCGGTGATGGCGTACAGGCCTTGCAGTTTCATTGGCAGCTCTCCATCAACAGAAATCCAGGGGCAGGCGCCGCGGCAGGTGCTGGCCATGGCCGGGTTGCTCGGCATCGCGCAAGGTGCGCCAGGTGTAGTCGAGGGCGAATTGCACCGCGCTGACCAGCTCCTGGCCGAGGGCCAGGCGCCCAGCCAGGGCGCTGGCCAGGGTACAGCCGGAGCCATGGTAGCTGCCGGGCAGGCGCTGGCAGACGAAGCTGTGCTGGCTGCCGTCGCGGCTGTACAGGCGGTTGTGCACTTCGCGTTCGTCGCCGTGGCCGCCGGTGATCAGCAGGTGGCGAATATAGGGCAGCAGCTTCTCGGCGCACTGATCGGCCGTGCCTTCTGGCAGCTCGGCCAGAATGCGCGCTTCCGGCAGGTTGGGGGTGGCGATGCTGGACAGCGCGAACAACCGCTCGCGCATGGCGTAACCGACGTCGTCCTGGCCCAGGGCGCCGCCGCCGCCGGCCCTCAGTACGGGGTCGCAGACCAGGGGCACGCCGGGTAGCTGTTGCATGATTTCCAGCACGGTGTCGACCATCTCCACCGAGCCGAGCATGCCCAGCTTGACTGCCGCCACCGGCAGGTCGGCGATCACCGCTCGCGCCTGCGCCAATACCCAGGCGCGATCGAGCACGCGAAAATCCTGGACGTTGACGCTGTCCTGCACGGTCAGTGCGGTCACGGTCGGGGCGGCGTGGCAGCCTTGGGCGAGCAAGGCTTCGATATCGGCTTGCAGGCCGGCGCCGCCACAAGGGTCGTGACCGGACAGGCAAAGCACTACAGGGCGTGAGTTCGGCGTTTTCATGGTGCGCGAGCTTACCATTAAACGGCTTATTTTGACCTGTCTAGGCGACGTCTGATCGTCGCGGCTGGGCTTGCCGTGGGTGGGTTTGCTGGTCGGTGTAATAGCATTCTCTGGGGCGCCTGACTTGCTTGTTAAGGCGCATTCCAGAGCCGTTTCGGCGAGCTTGCCGGGTTTCTGTCGACTAGCCTTTTCCGCCCCAAGGCTGTGCTAGAGTGTGGGGTATTCGAATAACCAGGCCATGCGGGGCGGTGTCATTCAGGGGAGGAGGGACTCTCCGGCGCATCCCGACATTGTCTCTGTGGGGCCGCATGCGTCACATCCTGATCTTTCTGCTGGCCGCCTGGCCGGCATTCGCCGCTGCTGTAGTGTTCGATGAACACACCCGTGCCCTGCCGCTTGGCCGGTCGATGTCGGTGTTTGAGGACGTGCGTGGTAGCACGACCATCGACGAGGTCGCCTCGCCGGCCCTGCAGGGCAGCTTTCGCCAACACGACAAAGAGGTATTGAACGCCGGCTACTCGCGCTCGGTGTTCTGGCTGCGCCTGGATCTGCAGTACCGCCCGCAGAGTCTCGGAGGGCAACAGCCGTGGCTGTTGGAGCTGGCCTACCCGCCCTTGGATCACCTGGAGCTGTACCTGGATGATGGTCAGGGTGATTTTCAGCTGGTTCGGCGCACCGGCGATGCGCTGCCGTTCGCCAGCCGGGAGATCAAACAAAACAACTACCTGTTCGCGCTCAAGCTGCAGCCGAACCAGCTGCAGCGCGTCTATTTGCGTCTGCAGAGCCAGGGCTCGATCCAGGCGCCGCTGACCCTCTGGTCGCCCACCGCCTACCTGGAGCAACAACCGGCGCGCATCTATGTGCTCGGTATCATCTACGGCGTGCTGCTGGTGATGCTGATTTACAACCTGTTCATCTTCTTGAGCGTGCGCGACACCAGTTACCTCTATTACATCCTCTATATCGCCTCGTTCGGCCTCTACCAGATTTCCGTTAACGGTGCCGGCATCGAGTACTTTTGGCCCGACAGCCCCTGGTGGGCGAATGCCGCCACGCCGTTCATGATCGGCGCGGCGGCGTTATTCGGTTGCCAGTTCGCCCGGGCTTTTTTGCACACCGGCGAACACAGCCCCTGGATCGATCGCAGCCTGCTGCTGCTGATGGCCTGCGGCGCCGGGGTGATGCTCCTGGCATTGACGGTCAGCTATGCGCTATCCCTGCGCCTGGCCACCTACCTGGCCTTGCTGTTTACCGTGGTGATCTTCGCCGCGGGGATCATTGCCTGGCTACGCGGTATGCGCGTGGCGCGCTACTTCATCTTCGCCTGGAGCGCCTTCCTGCTCGGCGGGGTGGTCAACAGCCTGATGGTGCTCGGCTACCTGCCCAACATCTTCCTCACCATGTACGCCAGTCAGATCGGTTCGGCCCTCGAGGTCGGCCTGTTGTCCCTGGCGCTGGCCGACCGCATCAATGCGATGAAAGAGGAGCGCACGCGGATCCTTCAGGAAACCGGGCGCAAGCTGGAGGCGCTGAACCAGGAGCTGGCCAACAGCAACCGTCTCAAGGACGAGTTCCTGGCCACCGTCACCCACGAGTTGCGCACGCCGATGAACGGGGTGATCGGCTCGTTGGAGTTGATGGATACCCTCGAACTGCAGGGCGAGCAGGCGCAGTACCAGAAGACCGCCGCCGGCTCGGCGCGGGACATGATGCGCATGGTCAACGACATCCTCGCCTTGACCGAGTTGCAGGCCGGCAAGCTCTATCCGCGCCGCGAGCCCTTCAGCCTGCGCGGACTGTTCGACAGCCTGCGCGTGCAGTACGCACCGCGCGCCGAAGAGAAAGGCCTGCGCTTCGTCCTGGAGCTGGACCAGAGCCTGCCGGATACCCTCGAGGGCGACGCCGGCAAGCTGGCGCAGAGTCTCGCTTGCCTGCTGGATAACGCCATCAAGTTCACCGCGCAGGGTGAGGTGCGGTTGCGGGTCAGGCGTGTCGGCGTCGAGGTCGGGGGGGCTAACCTGCCGCTGAGTATCGAGGTGATCGACACCGGGGTCGGCTTCAATGCGCCGCAGGACGCTACGCTGTATCAGCAGTTTCACCAGTTGGACGGCTCCATGACCCGCGAGTACGGCGGCTTGGGCATCGGCTTGGCGATCTGTCGACAGGTGGTCGACCTGCTCGGCGGCAACCTCAGCCACGAGTCGCAGCCCGGCCAGGGCAGCCGTTTCCAGCTGGACGTGCCGCTGGCTCTGCCGGCACAGGCCGAGTCCGTACCCGTGCCGCAGCGTCGCGTCGGCACGCAGGCCCTGCGTGAGCCGGCGCAATGCACGGTGCTGGTGGTCGAGGACAACGCGATCAACCAGTTGGTGACCCGCGGCATGCTGCTCAAGCTCGGCTATCGCGTGCGCACCGCCGACAATGGCGCCGAAGCGCTGGCGCTGCTACGTGACGAATCGGTCGACGCTATCCTGCTGGATTGTCAGATGCCGGTGATGGATGGCTTTGCCACCTGTCGAGCGCTGCGCGCGCAAGCCAAGTATGTCGAGCTGCCGGTGCTGGCGATCACGGCCCATAGCCACAGTGGCGATCGCGAGCGCTGTCTGGCGGCCGGCATGAGCGACTACCTGGCCAAGCCGGTGAAGTTCGAGGAGCTGCGCCTGCTGCTGCACGACTGGCTGTTGAGCCAGAAGGCCTAGGAGCCTGTTGGCACTTGGCGTTTTTAGCGGCTGTTCTGCCGTGAATCCCCCTGTTCTCAAGTTCTGAATCCTGATTCACTTAAAGCACAGTGAATCAGGATTCAGACCATGGCTTACCGTACCAGCATGTTGCGCCTCGACCGTGATCTGGCGCTGCGCGAGCGCATCCTCGCCTGCGCCTTGAGCCGTGTCAGCGAGGGCGGCTTCGCCGCCTTGACCATGCAGGCGCTGGCCGAGGATGCCGGTATCGCCACCGGCAGCCTGTACCGACACTTTCGCAGTAAAGGCGCATTGGCCGCCGAGGTGTTCGCTGCTGCCAGCCAGGGCGAAGTGGATGCCCTGGCCCAGACCCTGCGTGGCCCCGGCAGTCCGGCCGCACGGCTGGCCGCCGGGTTGCAGCAGTTCGCCGCGCGGGCCTGGCACAGCCGCCGGCTAGCCTTTGCCTTGATCGCCGAGCCGGTCGACCCGGAGGTCGATGAGCAGCGCCTGCTGTACCGCGAGGCCTATGCCGAGTTGTTCGTCGAGCTGCTGGAGGAGGGCGTCGCCCTCGGCGTCTTCCGCGTACAACACCTCAGTCTGATCGCCGCCTGCCTGGTCGGTGCGATTGCCGAATCCCTGGTTGGCCCGCTGTCGCCGCCCGCCCGTGCGGCGCGTGAAGCGGGCCACCTGAACCTGGACCTGGCGCAAGTCAGCCAGAGCCTGATCACCTTTTGTCTGCGCGTCGTCGGCGCCGAGGAGCCACAGTCATGAAAGCGCATCTGCTCGCCGAAACCCATGAAGTGTTCAATCAGGTGCCGCCGCTGGACGGCGTCAACCTGTATCGCGTCGACCTGCCGTTGCAGGAGTGGACGCGGCGCTACCAGGGCGGCTGGGCCGAGGCGCGGATCGATG
>JBFKAF010000260.1:0-5301 GCA_041621735.1 Pseudomonas sp. | reverse complement strand
TCCAGATGACGCACAGCCAGACCGTCGACCAGCACTTTCTCCACGAACTCGCTAGCACTCAGCTCGCGAAAGCGACGAGTGAAGGCCAGGCAAAGCACCCGATCAACCCCTGCGGCGCTGAATAACGCGAGCTTGTCACGCAGACGGGTCAGGCGCGCCGGCGCCGTTTGTGGAGAGAAAAACTCACGCGGCTGCGGTTCGAAGATCACCACACAACTGGGCAAGCCCAACTCGGCCGCACGCTCGCGCAAACGCGCCATGATGGCCTGATGACCACGATGGACGCCGTCGAAATTGCCGATGGTGGCGACGCAGCCCCGATGCTGGGGCCGCAGATTATGAAGGCCTCGAACCAGCTGCATAGTGCGCTTCTTGCTCATAAAGTGGCCGATTATACCTAGACAACGGCGACGGGCGACAGGCCATAAGCGCTTGAGCGACGCAAAGGTTCACAACGCCAGCGTCAATGGCGCAAATGACGCGGACGCAGACCGAGCGCCAGCAGCGCGCCGGCATATGCCAGCAAGCCACCGCCGACCAACAGGCTCAGCCATAAAACGCGCTGCTGCCAACCCCAGACGAACCATTCGGCCGACGGCACATTCAGCCACCAGACCAAGGCGATCATCGCCGCACAGGCACCGAGCAAGCGCAGGGCAAACAGCCACCAGCCGGCTGCCGGGCGGTACACACCGATCTTGTACAACCCCCAAAACAGCAACGCGGTATTCAGCAGCGAGGATAGAGACGTCGCCAGCGCCAGGCCAACATGCTGCAACGGCCAGATCAGAATCAGGTTGAACAGCATGTTCGCCACCATGCAGATGATCGCAATCCGCACCGGGGTTTTCAGGTCCTGACGGGCGAAAAACGCCGGCGCCAGCACCTTGATCAGCATGAACGCCAGCACGCCGAGCGAGTATGCCTCCAGCGCATTGGCCGACTGCAGCACGTCGCGTTCGGTCATCGCACCGTAATAGAACAGACTGGCAATCAGCGGCTCGGAGAGAATCGCCAGCGCCAGCGCCGCAGGCACACCAACCAGCAAGACCATGCGCAGCGCCCAGTCGATGGTCGCCGAGAAGGCCTTGGGATCATCGGTGGCATGCAGCCGCGACAGACTCGGCAGAATCACCGTGCCTATCGCGATACCAAAGGCCCCCAAGGGCAGCTCGGACAGGCGGTCGGCGTAGTACAGCCAGGAGATGCTGCCGGTCTGCAGGAAGGACGCCAGCACGGTGTCCAGCAACAGGTTGATCTGACTCACCGACACACCGAACAGCGCCGGCACCATCAGCAACATGATGCGCCTGACACCCTCGTCGCGATGCACTTTGGGCGTCGGCAGCAGCCTGATCCGCGCCAGAAACGGCAATTGAAATAACAGCTGGGCAAAACCCGCAATCAGCACGCCCCAGGCCAGGGCCATGATCGGCTGCTGGAAATACGGCGTCAGGTAGATCGCCGCGCCGATCATGCAGACGTTGAGCAGCACCGGGGTAAACGACGGCACGGCAAAACGCCCATAGGTATTGAGTATTCCGCCACTGAAGGCCGTGAGCGAGATCAGCAATAAATAAGGAAAGGTGATTTGCAGCAAGTCGCCCGCCAGCGCGAGCTTGGCCGGCTCATCGCGAAAGCCTGGCGCGAACAGCATGATCAGGTACGGTGAGGCGACCACACCAAGCGCGGTCAGCGCCGTCAGGGTCAAGCCGAGATAACCCGCAGTGCGGTCGACCAACTGCTTGACCTCGGCCAGGCTGCGCTGCGCACGGTATTCCGAGAGCACCGGAACAAACGCCTGAGCGAATGCTCCTTCGGCAAACAGGCGGCGCAAGAAGTTGGGGATCTTGAAGGCAATAAAGAACGCGTCGGCAGCCGGACCGGAACCGAAATAGGCAGCCACCACCATATCGCGTACCATGCCCAGCACGCGCGACAGCAGGGTCATCACACTGACCACCGCGCTGGAACGCAACAAGCCGCCCTTACCGGTTCGCTCGGACATGCACCACCCCTTAGAAAAGGCCGCCGAGTTTACCGGCCGGCATGAATACTGGGTAGAGCAAGTAAGACCACGCCGATTTCCGGTCGCCACAGCACACGCAACAATCACCGCTTAGCCGACAGGCTTGACATCCATCTAGCGCGTCGGCATGATTCGCGGCCTTATTTGTTGTAACCCCCCCAGTTTTCGAGGAGTTTGACGGTGGCCAATACACCTTCTGCCAAAAAACGCGCCAAACAGGCTGAGAAGCGTCGTAGCCATAACGCCAGCCTGCGCTCCATGGTCCGCACCTACATCAAGAACGTAGTCAAGGCTATCGACGCCAAAGAACTTGAGCAGGCGCAAACCGCTTACACCCTGGCTGTGCCGGTAATCGACCGTATGGCCGACAAAGGCATCATCCACAAGAACAAAGCAGCTCGCCACAAGAGCCGCCTGAACGGCCATATCAAGGCACTCAGCCAAGCTGCCGCTGCCTGATACGCTGTCAGTTGTTAAAAAACCGACCCGAGGGTCGGTTTTTTATTGCCCTAAAAAAGCCCGAAGTGGATTCGGGCCTTTTTATTCAACGCCGATCCGGCCAGGGCAGAATCGGAATGGCGGTCACCGCATTCTGCGGACTGCCCTCGATTATCCGATCGCTGTACACCAGATACACCAAGGTGTTGCGCTTTTCATCGAAGAACCGCACCACCTGCATGGTCTTGAACACCAGCGAAGTGCGCTCGCGAAACACTTCCTCCCCGTCTTCCAGCTCATCCTTGAAACGCACCGGCCCCACCTGGCGACAGGCAATCGACGCCTCGGCGCGATCCTCGGCCAAGCCCAGACTGCCTTTCACCCCACCCGTCTTGGCGCGCGACAGATAACAGGTCACTCCCTCCACCTTAGGGTCGTCAAACGCCTCGACGACAATCTTGTCATTCGACCCCAGCCACTTGAAGACCGTGGACACCTCGCCAATCTCCTCGGCAGCCGCCACCACAGGCAACAGCAGCGGCAATGCCAACAACGCCAGCAATCCTTTAGCTTTTCGCATCTCAGACTCCTTTTTGACCCGAGGTGGACTAAACCAGAATCAGGTTATCGCGATGCACCAGCTCCGGCTCATCGACATAACCCAGGCACTTCTCGATGGAATCCGACGACTGACCGATGATCTTCTGCGCCTCCAACGCACTGTAATTGACCAGGCCGCGCGCAATTTCACGACCATCGGCCGCCACGCAGACCACCATCTCGCCACGCCGGAAATTCCCCCGCACCGCCTTGACCCCCACCGGCAGCAGACTCTTGCGACCCGTCTCCAGAGCCTTGACCGCACCAGCGTCCAGCACCAAGGTGCCACGGGTCTGCAGATGCCCGGCCAGCCACTGCTTGCGCGCCGCCAGCAGACCGCGCTCCGGCGCCAGCAAGGTACCCAGGCGCTCGCCACTCTTGAGCCGCGCCAGGACCTGCTCGATAGCCCCACCGACAATCACCGTGTGCGCCCCCGAGCGCGCCGCCAGACGTGCCGCACGCAGCTTGGTCTGCATACCCCCACGCCCCAGCGCGCCGCCCACGCTCCCGGCCACCGCATCGAGCGCCGAGTCGTCGGCGCGCGCCTCATAAATCAGCTGGGCATTGGGGTTATGCCGCGGGTCCGCGTCATACATGCCATCTCGATCCGTCAGGATCACCAACAGATCGGCCTCGACCAGGTTAGCCACCAGCGCCGCCAGGGTATCGTTATCCCCGAAGCGGATCTCATCGGTGACCACCGTGTCGTTCTCGTTGATCACCGGAATCACATCCAGCTCGACCAGGGTGCGCAGCGTGCTGCGCGCATTCAGGTAGCGCTTGCGGTCCGACAGGTCATCATGGGTCAGCAGGACCTGCGCCGTGTGCCGACCATGCTCGGCAAAGCTCGACTCCCACGCCTGCACCAGAACCATCTGACCAATGGCGGCGGCGGCCTGCAGCTCATGCATCGCACTGGGCCGCGCCGCCCAGCCCAGCCGACTCATCCCGGCCGCCACCGCCCCAGAGGACACCAGCACCAGCTCGACGCCCTGCTCACGCAGCGCCACCATCTGCTTGACCCAAACCGCCATTGCCGCGCGATCCAGACCCCGCCCATCAGCCGTCAGCAACGCACTGCCAATCTTCACTACCCAGCGCCGAGCACCGGTTACCTTGTCACGCATGATCTTCCAACCTTAGCCAGAAAGCGCTTGTGCACCCATTACAACAACGCCGCTATTAAGCGGCGTTGAAATCTACTTAATCCCGGACATAAATGATTTCCGGGCCGTCCTCGTCATCTTCGTCATCAAAGTCATCTTCGTCGACCTCATCGACACTCTTGACCCCAGCACGACGCAATGCACGCTGATCATCCAGCTCCTGCAAGCGAGCACGCGCCTCATCCTCGATACGCTGATCCAGCTCAGCCAGCTCCGCGGCGAACTGCGGATTCTCGGCCACCTTCATGGCGCGCTCTTCGAGATACGCCATGATGTCATGACACAGGCGCTCGGTACCCTCGCGAGCCAGGGCAGAGATCACGTAGACCGGCCCCGTCCACTCGAGCCGCGCGACGACTTCTGCGACCCGCGCCTCATGCTCTTCCTCGAGCAGCTGGTCGGCCTTGTTCAGCACCAACCAACGATCACGATCGGCCAACGCCGGGCTGAACTTGGTCAGCTCCTCGACAATCACCGCCGCCGCCTCTGCCGGATCAGTCAGATCCAATGGCGCCATGTCCACCAGATGCAGGAGCAAGCGAGTTCGCGCCAAGTGCTTGAGGAAGCGGATACCCAGCCCCGCACCCTCCGAAGCCCCCTCGATCAGGCCTGGAATATCGGCCACCACGAAACTCTTGTAGCGCTCGACACTCACCACACCCAGGTTCGGGATCAGCGTGGTAAACGGATAATCGGCGACCTTCGGCTTGGCCGCCGAGACCGAACGAATAAAGGTACTCTTGCCGGCATTGGGCAAACCCAATAGACCGACATCTGCCAATACCTTCAGCTCCAGCTTGAGGTCGCGCGAGTCGCCCGGCTTGCCTGGCGTGGTCTGCCGTGGCGCACGATTGGTACTGGACTTGAAGCGGGTATTACCCAACCCATGCCAACCACCCTGCGCCACCAGCAGACGCTGGCCAGCCCTGGTCAGATCACCAATCACTTCCTGGGTACCGGCATCGATCACAGTAGTGCCAATCGGCACCGGCAGGATCAAATCCTCGCCCTTGGCGCCGGTACAGTCGGTGCTGCCGCCCTTCTCGCCATTCTGCGCCTGAAAACGCC
>JBFKAF010000259.1:0-5312 GCA_041621735.1 Pseudomonas sp. | reverse complement strand
CTTTAGCCGAAGGTATTGCGCCAGTCGTCACAGCGCCGCGCATCGCGCGCGTCATAGAGGCTTATGGCGGAGTCGAGGTCCAAACTGAATTCGTCCTCGCTGTCTTCTGCGAGCGCAGTCAGTCGCATCGTGTACCAGGCCGTCACACCGCCCGGAGGGGGTGTATGGAATTTGGGAAACTCTGGGTCGCCACCATCGACGCTCAACCAATCGCGCGCAAGATGAGGATTGAGCGCCATGGCACGGCCCACGCTCACCATGTCGACAGCACCGCTCTCGACGGCGTCAACTGCTTGTTGCCGCGTCTTGAAACCGCCGGTTGCCATTACCGGAATGGCGGTAGCCTTTTTCGCACGGCGTGCAAAGTCCAGGAAGTAAGGCCCACTACCAGAGGTGCTATCCGAGCTTGCGGCAGCCCCCGGGAAATAGGTTCCGCCGCTGATATCAATCAGATCAATGGATGTCTGGTCGAGGATGCGGGCCACTTCCATAGCCTCGTCTTCCGTCAATCCACCTTCCAGTTTATCGGTCGAATTGATCTTGATAGCAATTGGGAACGAAGCTCCAACAGCCTGCCGAACCGCTGCTATCACTTCGCGAACGATGCGGAATCTGGCCTCGATTGATCCGCCATATTCGTCAGTTCGGCGATTGAACAACGGGGACAGGAATTGGCTTAAAAGGAACCCGTGTCCGGCATGAATTTGCACCCCGCCAAACCCTGCACTTTTGGCGATTAATGCCGCCCTTGCGTAGATACCCGGCAGCTCCCCAATGTCTTCGCTGGCCATGCCCGCGCATTGCAGCCCTTCAATGTCTAGCGAGGATGGGCCCTTTGGTTGACTGATAGGCAAATGGGAAAGCGCTCCGGCGTGTCCGAGTTGCGGCCAAATATGTGCACCATCAGTCGATCCACGACGCGCCAAGGATCGCAACGCCATTAGGTCTGTATCCGGTCCCAACACCAGGTTTCCGGGTTTTTCGGGATAGCGCGGATCACCCTGCACCTCGCCTATCAACGACAATGCTGCGCCGCCTTCCGCCCAGCGTTCATAGAGCCGTGCCTGCGCCTCGGTAGCATTGCCTTTGCCGTCACCAAGGGAATCCGACATTGCCGACTTTGTCAGTCGGTTTTTCAGAACCACACCGCAGGGAAGCTCAAGCGGACGGCCCAGCACATTTTCCGGGCCTGAGACATCATGCTTGGTCGTTGGCTGTGTCATCGGTCTTCCTCATCGTGATATTTCGATATTTCGTTTTTTGCACGTCGCGTCACTGGCATTCATCTGCAGTGCCGGCTATCACGGCTTCAACAATTCTTTCTCAACGGCATTGAGAAACGCCTGGATGTTGCCTTCATTGCGCCGATAAAACGTCCACTGTCCATGACGCTCAGCAACCACCAAGCCAGCCTGCTTCAACACACTCATGTAGTTTGAAATCGTCGATTGCGACAACCCGGCCTTCTCTTGAATGTACGCAACACATACACCGTCCAAATCGGCATGCTCTGGCAGCGAGGGCGGAAAGTTCGACCTGTCTTTCAACCATTCAAGAATTCGGCGCCGCACGGGGTTGTTGAGGGCAGAAATTACGTTTTCTATATTCATAAAACACGATATATCGATTTTCTGGTGGCGGTCAACCTCAGCGATTATCGCGGGTAAATGAGGCAGGCATCTCTCCGCTGTAATGGCTGTTGTTGGTCGGGTTCTGTCGTTCGTGACCGACAGCTACGAGCCGGGAGCAGCCTTGAATCTGCAAAACCGCAAGCTAAAAGCAGCCGCGACCCGGTATCGGCTTATCCCGAATCGGGTCGCGGCAGGACGCTAGAGAACCGTTAGCGCCTATCTTCTGCGATCAGGCTAGGTCGAAGCGATCGAGGTTCATCACTTTGTCCCAGGCCTTCACAAAGTCGCGCACGAACGTCTGCTGAGCGTCGCTGCTCGCATAGACTTCGGCGAGCGCGCGCAGTTGGGAGTTCGAGCCGAAGACCAGATCAACCACCGTGCCCGTCCACTTGGGTGCATCCGTCGCCCGCTCGCGCCCCTCCAATACCCCCTCGGCTGTCGCCGACTTCTGCCACTTCGTGTTCATGTCGAGAAGGTTGACGAAGAAGTCATTGCTCAGGGTTTCCGGACGTGTGGTGAACACACCGTGCTTGGCTTGCTCGACGTTGGCATTCAGCGCCCGCATGCCGCCGATCAGCACGGTCATCTCGGGTGCGGTCAGGGTCAGCAGGTTCGCCCGATCCACCAGCAGCTCGGCCGCCGAGCCCTCGTAACCCTTGCGCACGTAGTTGCGGAAGCCATCGGCGAGAGGCTCCAGTGCGGCGACCGAGTCCACTTCGGTCTGCGCCTGGGATGCGTCCATGCGCCCTGGCGAGAAGGGTACCTTCACCTCGACGCCGGCTTTCTTCGCCGCGGCCTCGACGGCTGCGCAGCCGCCCAGCACGATCAGGTCGGCCAGCGAGACCTTCTTGCCGCCGGATTGAGCGCGGTTGAAGTCTTGCTGAATGGCTTCCAGTTTCGGCAAAACAGTCGACAGCATGGCCGGCTGGTTCACCTCCCAATCCTTCTGCGGCGCCAGGCGAATGCGGGCACCGTTGGCCCCGCCGCGTTTGTCGCTGCCACGGAAACTGGCTGCCGAGGCCCAGGCGGTGGTGACCAGTTGGGAGATGGACAGGCCGCAGGCGAGCAGCTTGGCCTTCAGGGCTGCGATGTCCTGCGCGTCGACCAGTGGATGGTCAGCGGCGGGAATCGGGTCCTGCCAGATCAGCTCCTCGTTCGGCACCAGCGGACCCAGGTAGCGGGCGCGCGGCCCCATGTCGCGGTGGGTCAGCTTGAACCAGGCGCGGGCGAAGGCGTCGGCGAACTCCGCTGGGTTGGCCATGAAGCGGCGCGAGATCTTCTCGTAGGCCGGGTCCATGCGCATGCCCATGTCGGCGGTGGACATCATCGGTGCGTGGCGCTTGCTCGGATCATGCGCATCCGGCACGGTGCCGGCGCCTGCCTCGCCCTTGGGCTTCCATTGGTGGGCACCGGCAGGGCTCTTGGTCAGCTCCCACTCGTAGCCGAACAGTGTCTCGAAGTAGCTGTTGTCCCACTGGATGGGCGTCGGCGTCCAGGCGCCTTCCAGGCCGCTGGTGATGGTATCGGCACCCTTGCCGCTGCCGAGGCTGTTCTTCCAGCCAAGGCCCTGTTCCTGGATGTCGGCACCCTCGGGCTCCGCCCCGACGTGGACCGGATCGCCGGCGCCGTGGGTCTTGCCGAAGGTGTGGCCGCCGGCGGTGAGCGCGACGGTTTCCTCGTCGTTCATGGCCATGCGGGCAAAGGTCTCGCGAACGTCCCGCGCCGAGCCAAGCGGGTCCGGGTTGCCATCCGGGCCTTCCGGGTTCACATAGATCAGGCCCATTTGTACGGCCGCCAGCGGGTTCTCAAGATCCCGATTGCCGGTGTAGCGGCTGTTGGGCTTGTCACTGGTGGCCAGCCACTCGGTTTCCGAACCCCAGTAAGTGTCCTGCTCAGGTTCCCAGATATCCGCGCGGCCACCGCCGAAGCCGAAGGTCTTGAAGCCCATGGACTCCAGCGCAACGTTACCGGTGAGCACTATCAGGTCGGCCCAGGACAGCTTGTGGCCGTATTTCTGCTTGATAGGCCAGAGCAGCCGGCGTGCCTTGTCGAGATTGCCGTTGTCCGGCCAGCTGTTGAGGGGGGCGAAGCGTTGCGCACCGGTGCCTGCGCCACCGCGGCCATCGGCGACACGGTAGGTCCCCGCGGCATGCCAGGCCATGCGAATGAAGAACGGGCCATAGTGGCCGTAGTCCGCCGGCCACCAGTCCTGCGAGTCGGTCATCAGGGCATGCAGATCCTTGATCACGGCATCCAGGTCGAGGCTCTTGAACGCCTCGGCGTAATCGAATGCCTCGCCCATGGGATTGGACAGTGAAGAGTGCTGGTGCAGGATATTCAGGTTGAGTTGGTTGGGCCACCAGCTCGCGTTGTTCGGGGCGCCACCCGTCACTGAGTTCTTACCGGCACCTGAGAACGGGCACTTTGCTTCGGTTGACATGATCCTCTCCTTTTGACGTTTTTACCTTACCGGCCCAGCTTGGAGGCTGGGTGCCGACCGTTCAAATAGGTTTTAAGCATGGGATCTATAGTAGTCGGCGGAATTGGAATCCCATGAGCGGATAGCCGGTCAGATCAGCAGGGCGGGTTAGCTGCCTGGCACAAGGCTATTGGCTATTAGCCGGTCAGTTGCGGCGTAACCCTCCATGATCGGCAGGTCGACCGTCACTCGGTGGGTTACGCGGCGCGGCAATGATGCAGTTGATTTTCAGCGCTATGACCCGCGCCGCTAACCCACCCTACAAAAGTTGCGGCCAACACAGCACTGAGACATAGCCAATGAAATGGATTCCCCTAGGGCTTTCAATCCTCCTCCTGCACCGCCTTGTAGGCCCCGGCCAGGCGTTGCTGGACGTCGGCCGGCACGGCGCTGTAGTGGCTGTGTTGCAGGTTGAAGCCGCCCTGGCCGGCGGTGATCGATTTGAGTCGGCCGCCGTAGTCGTCGAGCTCGGCCACGGGTACCTGGCCATGGATCAGCACCATGCCCTGGGCCAGCGACTCGCTGCCGAGCACCTGACCGCGGCGGCCGGTGAGGTCGCTGGTGATGTCGCCGAGCTTGCCTTCGGGGGTGCTGATATCGATGCTGGCGATCGGCTCCAGGACTATAGCCCCGGCGCTCTTCAGGGCGTCGAGCATGGCCTTGCGCCCGGCGGCCTGGAAGGCGATGTCCTTGGAGTCGACCGAGTGGCTCTTGCCGTCGTACACCGTGACTTGCAGGTCTTCGACCGGGAAGCCGGCCAGGGGGCCGCGCTGTAGCACCGAGCGCACGCCTTTCTCCACCGAGGGGATGAATTGCGCGGGGATCACCCCGCCTTTCACCGTGTCGACGAAGCTGAAGCCGCTGCCACGCGGCAAGGGTTCGACGCGTAGGAACACCTCGCCGAACTGGCCGGCGCCGCCGCTCTGCTTCTTGTGCCGGCAGTGACCCTCGGCCGTGCGGGTGATGGTCTCGCGGTAGGGCACGCGCGGTGGCTGGGTCTGCACCTCGAGCTTGTAGCTGCTGCTCAGACGGTCGAGCAGGTAGCGCAGGTGCAGCTCGCCCATACCGCGCAGCACGGTTTCCTGGGTGTCGGCCTGGTAATCCAGCTTGACGCAGGGGTCTTCGGCCAGCAGGCGGTGCAGCACCTCGGCGATGCGCTGTTCGTCGCCGCGCCGTTTGGCCTCGATGGCCAGGCCCTGCAT
>JBFKAF010000258.1:0-5317 GCA_041621735.1 Pseudomonas sp. | reverse complement strand
CTCAGCTGACAGGTTTGCGCATGAAAAATCTATGGCCCAATAGCGTGTTGCATGGCACGCCCCCTCCTCCTGCTTTAAGTAGATCCGTAGGGTGGGTTAGGCGCCTGGCACAAGGCTATTGGCTGTTACCCGGTCAGTTGCGCCGTAACCCACCATGATCAGCACACCGACCGCCACTTGGTGGGTTACGCGGCGCGCCAATGATGCAGTCGATTTCAGCGCTATGACCTGCGCCGCTAACCCACCCTACAAAAGTTGCGGCCAACACATAGCTGAAACATAGCCATGAAAAAGGCCACGGAGTCCTGTGAGTCCGTGGCCTTTTTCGCGCGCTGATTCAGAGCGCCGGACTGGTCACAGCCCCGCGACTACGATTGCGAGTGAGCAGGGACACCGTCACGTAGCAGAAGGACGAAGCCAGGCAGCCAATCAGCGGCCCCTCGACCCAGCCGATATCGGTGCTCAACAGCAGGCCGCCGCTGGTGAAGAAGCCCACCAGCATCGCCACCAGGGCGCCGGTCACGTTGCCCTGCCAGAAGGTCGAGATGAACACTGGCCCGATCATCGCCGCCAGCAGGGTGCCGGAGCCGAGAATGCCCAGCCAGGACAGCATGAACGGCGGCGCATACATCATCATCAGCAGCCCCAGCAGCCCCAGCGCCACCACCGCCACGCGGTTGATGGTCAGCGCTTGGGCCGACTCGGCCTTGGCATGTTTGTTCAACGCCAGGCGCAGGTCATGCGAGGTCGCCGAGGCCACGGTGTGCAGCATCGAGTTGGCGGTGGACTTCATGGCGAAGATGATGAACAGAGTGATCAGGCCCTGCAGCGCCGGGTGCATGAAGGTCTGCAGATACATCGGCATGGCATTGTCCGGGTCGGTCAGCTCTGGACCGAAGGCGCGCATATACAGCCCGACGATCGGGATCAGGCTAAGCAACGCGCCCAGAATCGCCACATACACACCGACCTTGTGCATCTTCACCTTGGGCTTGAAGGCCAGGAAGCGAATCGCCATATAGGGCAGCACCGCGGCGAACAGGAAGGCATAGGGCAGCACCAGGAAGACCGAGCCCTTGCTGTTGCCATAGGGCGCCGCAGTGGCCGGGTTGAGCAGGTTCGGGTCGATGCTGTTGAGGGTGGTGTGCCACAGGCCCAGATCGACGCTGGTGAACATCTGGATCATGATCACGATCGCCGCCAAGGCCATGCCGCAGACCATCACGGTGTCAGTCCAGGCCACTGCGGCCAGGCCGCCGAGCATGGTGTAGAGGATGATCACCGAGATCATCAACCAGGCGCTACTGGTCATCTCGATATTCAACCAGGAGGCGCCGAGGATACCGACTGCCTTGATCTGGCTGACCAGGAACACCATCAGCAGGATGATGGTCATCAGCGCCGCCACGCCCTGCAACAGACGCCCGCCGTTACCACCGCCATGGATCTGACCGATGTACTCGGGGATGGTGTTGCTGCCCATGGTCAGCGCGCGTTTCTGCATGTGATTGGCGAAGAACAGCACCGCGATCATCATCGCCGGGGCGAAGAAGAAGTTGCCCAGCAGCTCGATGGCGCCGAACTCGTAAGCTACCGCCGGCGAACCCATGAAGCCCCAGCCGCTGAAGCCGGTGGCGACAATAGTACTGGCTCCGACGA
This sequence comes from Pseudomonas sp., assembly GCA_041621735.1. Classification (GTDB taxonomy): domain Bacteria; phylum Pseudomonadota; class Gammaproteobacteria; order Pseudomonadales; family Pseudomonadaceae; genus Aquipseudomonas. The sequence goes on along the minus strand of JBFKAF010000258.1, from coordinate 3,658 downwards.
AGGCGCCGAGACTGCGACCGGCGAGCAAAAAGCCACCTTCGTCGCTGTCTTTGACTTTGCGTGAGGAGAGAAAGCCGATCCCGATCATCACCGCGAAGGTGACGATCAGCAGGCCCCAGTTGAACCATTCATAGAAGTCCATGGCGCTTACTCCGTCTGTCCGGCGTTTTCTTTGGTGGAGCGGCACAGATAGGTTCCGGCCGCAGTCAGGAGCATGGCGAGGTTGAGCGAAATGAAGAGCGTGAGTACCCAGGAGGTCATGAGATAAGCCTCTTTAGTTGTTCTTGTATGAGTTGTTTTGACTAGTGTGCGCCGGCCGCCCAAGCTGGCGGCCGGCGACACCTCAGGCGGGAACCGGGGCTTCTGCGTGCAACGCCTTGGTCAGACTCAGACACATCAACAGCATGATGAAAGAGAATGGCAACGCACTGGCGATGGCCGCCGTCTGCAGGGTGGCCAAGGATGCCGTACCGCCAACGAGCAACAGCACTGCGGCGACTACGCCCTGCAGTCCGCCCCAGAACACCCGGTGCCGCCTGGCCGGGTGGATGGCACCATGGGACATGATGGTGGTCAGTACCAGGGTCGCGGAGTCGGCCGAGGTGATGAAGTAGGTGGCCACCAGCAGCGTGCCTAACCACAGCGCCAGGGTGCCAAGGCCGCCGAGGGACATGGAGTCGACCGTCACGAAGAAGGCGCTGGCGACATCCTTGGTCACAGCCGCGGAGATGCCTGCCTCGCCGAACAACTCATGACTCACGGCGGTACCACCAAAGGCGACGACCCAGATGAAGGTCAACACCGTGGGTACCAGGATCACCCCCAGGATGAACTCACGGATGGTGCGACCACGGGAGACTCGTGCGATGAACACCCCGACAAAGGGTGCCCACGACAGCCACCAGCCCCAATAGAACACCGTCCACCAGCCTTGCCAGCTGGATTTCCAACCCTCCCACGCAGCTGGGTTCTGCTTGCTGGCGTCGGTCCAGAAGCTCATCTCGATGACGTGCGCCAGGTAATCGCCCGTGGCATCGACCAGCGACATGATCAAGTAGCGGCTCGGCCCCCAGATGAAGAAGAACAGGATCAGGGCGATGGTCAATATGATGTTCAGCTCGCTGAGCTTCTTCACTCCGCGATTGACCCCGGATACCGCAGAGAACACCGCGACCGCCGTAATCACTGCGATCAACCCCAACTGCATCAACACCGAGCTGTCCAAGCCGAGCAGGCGATTCAGACCGGCATTGATCTGCTGCGCACCCAACCCCAGGGAAGTGGCCACGCCAAAGATGGTCGCCAGAATCGCCAGAATGTCCACGGCATGCCCCAATGGGCCGTCCATGTAGCGACCGAACAGGGGCCGCAAGGTCGAGCGAATAGTCAGCGGCAAGCCCTTGCGAAAGGCGGCATAAGCCAACGCCAGGGCGACGATGCAGTAGATCGACCAGGCATGCAGGCCCCAGTGGAAGAAGGTGATGCGCATGGCGCTTTCCGCCGCTTCGGCACTCATGCTGGTGGTGCTGAAGGGGTTGCCCTGCAGATGGAACATCGGCTCGGCGATACTCCAAAAGATCAGGCCAATGCCCTGACCGGCGGAAAACACCATGGCGAACCAGGAGAAGTAACCGAACTCGGGGCGTTCGTCCTGACGGCCCAGACGAATGCGACCGAAGCGGCTGAAGGCCAGCCAGGTGTTGAAGAACAGAAACAACGCGGCGATCAGCACGTAATACCAGCTGAAGGCATAGGTGATACCGCTGCGTACGCGGTCGAATAACTCAGCGGCCTGTTCCTGGAACAGCAGCAGGCTAATCACCACGCCGACAATCACCAGCAACGAACCCAGGGTTACCGCCGGATTCAGACCTTTCAACCAAGTACTCTGGGAAATATCCACATGTGCCTCCTGTGGTTCCCCAGTGAGAATCGACGCGGCAGGCGCCGCGCATTGTTCGGTATTCATGATGTTAGCCTCTCGATCATTCTTGTAGTTGTCAGAATCACTGGGCGAAAACACTGCATGACACTGGCAAGCGCTTAGAAAGGAACGTTGAACGCCTCCTCGACGGCGCCAGCGATACCCTCCACGCAGACCCGCAGAATCAACTCGCCCTTCTCGCGGCTGGCGCCGACAGCGGAGGACAAGGTGCCGGCGGCCGGCGTGCGCTCGGGAATAATGGGAAACACGTCATAGGGCGGGAAACTGGCTGGCGGGTGATCGACCACCCTGTCCATGTCCACTCGCTCGGGGTAGAGCGCCAACATCAGCGAGGTCTCGAAGACCCCGCCATGTTCGATGTCCCAGCCGAGAAAACCGTCCGGATAGAGTTGCGCGATCACCTGCGGATCCCTGACGAAATCCCAGTACGACAGCACCACCACGCGAAAATCCTCGATGCCGGCATAGCGCAGTTCGCGCAGGCCGAGGTCGATCCCCTCGACGATGAACATGGAGTTCTCGTAGTGCCCGTTCATCAGCACCAGGCGGCGCACGCCGTGGCGCGCCAACTCGCGAATGATGTCCTGCACGCTATGGGTCAGCGTGGCGCCATCCAGGCTGGTGGTACCGGGAAAGTGGTTGCCGCCACCGGACTTCTGCTGCGACTTGTAGCCATAGGGCAACGCCGGTAGAACCAGGCCATCGATGCGCTCGGCCACCCGCCGGCTAACGGCGGTGGGCAGTAGCACATCCACCTCCATGCACATGTGATGGCCGTGCTGCTCAAGCGCGCCAACCGGCAGAAACAGCACACGCTCACCACCGGCAATCGAGGCCTGGTATTCCTTCCAGGTGAGTTCGCCGACAAAGACACTGTTATTCATTGCTGCTGTCCTCCAAGAAATGTGTCGTGCTGCACGAACGTCTGGGCATCCACGGTGCGCCCGGCAGGCTGCCAAGTAGTCCCGAAGAGATCGGGTCTCTGGCCAAAGTGCGCAGGAAACTGCAGAGCCGAGAGCGCTTCATCCGCCAGCACCGCATGCCAGGTCGCGACGATCCATGCGCAACAGCGCCGGCATGGGTAAACCCACAGGGTCCATGGGCTCTGAGCGAAGATCCAGCGGAATAAATTGCCACGAGGTATCACCTTGTTGCCTCCTGGCCTGGCGGCCTGGGTGCGAGACAATGGCAGCGGCGCAGCAGAGGTTTACCCGCTGCGCCACAGTTTGGCATTACTTGCGAATGATGTTGTGCTCTGGGCCATACGGGAACTTGGTGATGTTCTCCGCACCCTGCTCGTTGACGATCAGGATGTCGTGCTCGCGGTAGCCGCCCGCGCCCGGACGCCCTTCCGGCAGCATGATCATCGGCTCGATGGACACCACCATGCCTGGCTCGAGAACTGTGTCGATGTCCTCGCGCAGCTCCAGCCCGGCTTCGCGGCCGTAGTAGTGGCTGAGGGTGCCGAACGAGTGGCCGTAGCCGAAGGTGCGGTACTGCAGCAGGTCGTGCTGGAGGAAGATTTCGTTCAGCTCGTGGGCGATATCGCTGCAGCGCATGCCCGGCTTGATCAGCTTGAGACCGGCCTCGTGCACCTCGACGTTGACCTGCCACAGGCGCAGGTGCTCGTCGGAGCAATGGTCGAGGAACAGGGTGCGCTCCAGCGCGGTGTAGTAGCCGGCGATCATCGGGAAGCAGTTGAGGCTGAGGATG
>JBFKAF010000257.1:0-5323 GCA_041621735.1 Pseudomonas sp. | reverse complement strand
CGCTCCAGACGAGTAACCGGGGAATGATGGAACAACCTACCGCCCAGACGAATGACCGCCGCGGCCAGGCCGCTAGTGTAGGCCATGGGATTCAGCGTGCCGGCGCGCCGGTCGAGCAAGGCCGCGGCGATCCGCTGGGTACCAGTGGCCTCACGGCAGGCCGAGCCCGTCAGCATCTCGACTGGCGCGCCGCGACGCTGCCATTGCTCGCAACGGCTCTGCAAATCGGCCAGACCGCGACTGTTATGCGCCATATGCAGGGTGCCTTCGCGGCGCAGCTGGCAATCGATGGCGTATTTCTCGATCAGCGAGAACACCAGCGCCGGCGCGGCGCCCATGCTCGCCACCAGCTTGCTGCCGACCGCCGCCCCCAGTTTGGCCTCGACCTCGTCCGGGGCAATCCACATGCCCGCGTTGACCAGGCCGACATTGCGCCCGGAGCCACCGTGCCCGGTTTCATGGGCCTCCAGTACGCAGACACTTTTACCCTGCTCGAGCAGGTGCAGCGCCGCGGAAAGCCCGGTGATGCCTGCCCCGATCACACAGACATCGACCTTCAGTTCACCGCTCAGGGCACCGGCCGCTGGCCGCGCCGGCGTCAGTCGTTCCCACAAACACTCTTGGCGCAGCGTCATTGCTCAATCCTTAGCGGCGGCATAGGGGTCAATACAGCAGCGAGTCGACGGCGGATTTACCGAGTAGACCCACACCTGGATGGGCTAGGGATCCGCTTGCGACAGATTCGCGCAGCTCAAGTAATAGCCGGGCGCGCCTAGCACAACAAGCAACCTTTATTCGCCACATCATTCCGTTTAGTCATGCAGCCGCGCCACCGAGAAGCGGCCTCCTGGGACCGCTTCTCGGTGGCGTCGTCATGAACGCCCACTAGACTGCTGCAGAACGCTATCGCGTCTATCGAAACAATCAACAGGTCCATCGGCCATGCCAGCGATAGCCTGTCTGCTCAATCCCAAGGAAGAATCAACATGCCCTTTTCTACCCTGCTGCACAGCCTTCTGGCCGCCTACGCCTGCGGCGCTTGCGGCGCGTGCCCAAGCGAGCAGCTTACGACCTGAGCGATTGGACTCAGGCGTTACAACCGCTACCCTGCAGGTCCTGCCAATACTCACGGACTGACCATGACCCTGCGTTCCATTTGCGTATTCTGTGGCGCCAGCCCCGGTGCCCGGCCTAGCTACCATCAAGCGGCGCAACGGCTCGGCCGGCATCTCGCCGAACAAGGAATACGCCTGGTCTATGGCGGTGGTGCGGTTGGTTTGATGGGCGTGGTCGCCGATGCCGCCTTGGCCGCAGGCGGTGAAGTCATCGGCATCATCCCGCAGAGCCTGGAGCGCGCCGAGATTGGCCATCCGGGCCTGACTCGCCTGGAGGTGGTCGACGGCATGCACGCGCGCAAAGCGCGCATGGCCGAACTCAGCGACGCCTTTATCGCCCTGCCCGGCGGCCTCGGCACCCTGGAAGAGTTGTTCGAGGTGTGGACCTGGGGCCAGCTCGGCTACCACGGCAAGCCGCTCGGCCTGCTCGACGTCGACGGTTTCTACGCCAAGCTCGGCGAGTTTCTCGACCACCTGGTGGCCGAACGCTTCGTTCGCTCACAGCACCGCGCCATATTGCAACTCAGCGAATCGCCGGACGAACTGCTCAATGCGTTACGCCTTTGGCAACCCTGCGCCACGCCCAAGTGGGCGGATCGCCAGCCCGACTAGCGCTGCCAGCCCCTTGCGCCTGCCGAGTCAGCTAACAGGCCGTTGAAAAACGTAAGCGAGGCAGGCAAGACAAGGCAAAAACGGCCGTAACGTAACGCAGCGGAGTAACAGCCGCAGGCTGGCCCCGAAGGGGTGAGCGAAGCGAATCAAAAGCGGAGTTTACGTGCTGTAAATGAGCATTTTGAGGCCGTTTTTAACGCAGTATTGCCAACGCAGGTAGTTTCTCAACGGCCTGCTAAGCGAGTGAGCCGGCAAGGCGGGCGCTAGGTTCGGCACGCGCCCGCCTGACATACTCGGCGCCGTAGACTTTCCATCTCGCAATAAATTAAGGAACGATTTGCATGGCCGGTAGCAGCCTGTTGACCCTGCTCGATGACATCGCCACGGTATTGGACGACGTGGCGCTGATGACCAAAGTGGCAGCCAAGAAGACCTCTGGCGTGCTCGGCGATGACCTGGCGCTGAATGCCCAGCAAGTCAGCGGGGTACGTGCCGAGCGTGAGCTGCCAGTAGTCTGGGCGGTGGCCAAGGGCTCGCTGAAAAACAAGTTGATTCTGGTCCCCGCCGCCCTGCTGATCAGCGCCTTTGCGCCCTGGGCGGTGACCCCCTTACTGATGCTGGGCGGTGCCTTTCTCTGTTACGAGGGCTTCGAGAAGCTGGCGCATAAATTTCTTCACGACCCAGCCGAGGATCGAGCGCATCAGGCCGAGCTGTTGCAGGTAGCAGCCGATCCGCGGAGGGATATGCTGGCCTTCGAGAAAAGCAAAATAAGCGGGGCCATTCGTACCGACTTCATTCTCTCTGCCGAGATCATCGCCATCACCCTCGGCACGGTGGCGACCGCGCCGTTCACCCAGCAGGTGCTGGTGCTCTGCAGCATCGCCCTGCTGATAACCGCAGGGGTGTACGGCCTGGTGGCCGCTATCGTCAAACTCGACGACGGCGGCTTGTACCTGAGCCAGCGCAGCGGCAGCGCGCTGGCGCCCCGCCTGCAACGCACGCTGGGCCGCTGGATACTGTTGGCCGCGCCCTACCTGATGAAGAGCCTATCGGCCCTCGGCACGGCGGCGATGTTCATGGTCGGCGGCGGCATCCTCACCCATGGTGTTGCCCCGCTTCATCATCTGATCGAGCAACTGGCGCACAGTGCTGGCGCCAGCAGCGGCGTGCTGGCCACCCTGCTGCCCACCCTGCTCGATGCCCTGGTTGGCATCGCCGCCGGTGCGCTGACGTTGGCCCTGGTCAGTCTCGCCACGCGCACCTGGCGTGCACTCAGGGCCTAACAGGCGCTCGCACCACGGCGGCAACCGCCTGCGGCAATCGGCCGACGCACCACGCGCAGCCTACGCAGGCGGCTGCGCATCCGTTACCATCGCGCCATCCTCGCAAAGAGATGCGGCATGTATATCTATCGATTGGTTCTGATCCTGGTGGTGGGGATCTACCTGTTTTCCCCGGCCATCATGGACTGGTGGATCGACCCCAATGGCGCGTGGTATCGGCCTTATCTACTCTGGCTGATCCTGATCGTGGTGACCTTTATCCTGCAGAGCCAACGTGATGCCGATGAACTCTGATACGCAGCGGCGAAACTTGGTGACCGCCCCTTGCCCTTATTCGCAGAGCCAACGTGATGCCGATGAGCTCTGAGGCGCGGCGGCGAAACCTGGTAACCGCCCCTTACCCTTATTCGCAGAGTCGACCTGATGCTGACGAGCTTTAGCCTAAGCCAGCTGATCCTGATCAGCGCCGCCTACCTGCTGGTTCTGTTCGGCGTGGCCTGGACCAGTGAGCATGGCCTGATCCCACGCTGGATCATCCGCCACCCCTTGACCTACACCCTGTCGCTCGGCGTATACGCCAGCGCCTGGGCGTTCTACGGCACGGTCGGCCTGGCCTACCAGTACGGCTATGGCTTTCTCGCCAGCTACCTGGGGGTGTCCGGGGCCTTCCTGCTGGCACCGGTGTTGCTCTACCCGATCCTGCGCATCACCCGCACCTATCAACTGTCGTCGCTGGCCGACCTGTTCGCCTTCCGTTTTCGCAGCACCTGGGCCGGCGCCCTGACCACCGTCTTCATGCTGATTGGCGTACTGCCATTGCTGGCCTTGCAGATGCAGGCGGTGACCGACTCGATCGGCATCCTCACCCAGGAGCCGCTGAAGGAACGCGTCGCCCTGAGCTACTGCGGGCTGATCATCCTGTTCACCATTCTGTTCGGCGCCCGGCATATCGCCACGCGCGAGAAACACGAAGGTCTGGTGTTCGCCATCGCCTTCGAGTCGGTGGTCAAGCTGGTCGCCCTCGGTAGCATCGGTCTGTACGCGCTGTATGGCGTATTCGACGGCCCGAAGGATCTGGAGCTGTGGCTGGTGCAAAACAAGGAGGTGCTGAGCAGCCTGCACACGCCTCTGCAGGAGGGCCCCTGGCGCACGCTGCTGCTGGTGTTCTTCGCCTCGGCCATCGTCATGCCGCACATGTACCACATGACCTTTACCGAGAACCTCAACCCGAGGGCCATGGTCAGCGCAAGCTGGGGGCTGCCGCTGTTCCTGCTGCTGATGAGCCTGGCGGTGCCGCTGATCCTCTGGGCCAGCCTGAAGCTCGGGGCCACCACCAACCCCGAGTATTTCACCCTCGGCCTGGGCATCGCAGTCAACAGCCAGACCCTGGCGCTGCTCGCCTATGTCGGCGGCCTCTCCGCTTCCAGCGGGCTGATCATCGTCACCACCCTGGCGCTGTCCGGCATGCTGCTCAACCATGTGGTACTGCCGCTGTACCAGCCGCCAGCCGAGGGCAACATCTATCGCTGGGTGAAGTGGACGCGGCGCGCGCTGATCTCCGTCACCATCATGGCCGGCTACGGCTTCTATCTGTTACTCGGCGCCGAGCAGGACCTGGCCAATCTGGGCATTGTCGCCTTCGTCGCCACGCTGCAGTTTCTCCCTGGCGTGCTCTCGGTGCTGTACTGGCCGACCGCCAACCGTCGCGGCTTTATCGCCGGCCTGCTGATGGGCATCGGCGTCTGGGTGGTGGGCATGCTGCTGCCGATGCTCGGCAACCTGCAAGGGCTCTACCTGCCGCTTTTCGATGTGGTGTATGTGCTCGATGACAGCAGTTGGCACATGGCCGCGATCGCGTCGCTGGCGGCCAACGTGCTGGCCTTCACCCTGGTCTCGCTGTTTAGCGAAGCCAGCGCCGAGGAAAAGAGCGCCGCCGAAGCCTGCGCCGTGGACAATGTCCGCCGTCCGCAACGGCGCGAGCTGCTGGCGCTGTCGCCGCAGGAGTTCGCCACCCAGCTGGCCAAACCACTGGGCGCCAAGACGGCCCAGCGCGAAGTCGAGCAGGCGCTACGCGACCTGCATTTGCCGTTCGACGAAGGCCGCCCCTATGCCCTGCGCCGCCTGCGCGACCGCATCGAGGCCAACCTCTCCGGGCTGATGGGACCGAGCGTCGCACAGGACATCGTCGAAACCTTCCTGCCATACAAGTCCGGCAGCGAAAACTACGTCACCGAAGACATCCACTTCATCGAGAGCCGCCTGGAGGATTACCACTCGCGCCTCACCGGCCTGGCCGCAGAGCTCGATACGCTG
>JBFKAF010000256.1:0-5327 GCA_041621735.1 Pseudomonas sp. | reverse complement strand
GCGTCAGTCATTTCTTTTCCTACCCCGATATTCGGGGAGCTCTTCAGAAGCGTAGCGAGCGAAGAGCAGGCAAGGCGGAAATCGGCTGAGGAAGCGGAGTTGGCTGTAGCCAATGAGCATTCCGAAACGGGTTCCAACGCGGCCTGATCGAGCGCAGTAGCTTCTGGAAGCTCCTTAGATTCGTTCGATGATGGTGGCGATACCCATGCCGCCACCCACGCACAGCGTGGCCAGGCCGTAGCGCAACTGGCGCTTCTCCAGCTCGTCGAGCAGGGTGCCGAGGATGGCGCAACCGGTCGCACCCAGTGGGTGGCCCATGGCGATGGAGCCACCGTTGACGTTGACCTTGTCCGCGCTGACGCCCATGTCTTTGATGAACTTCATGACCACCGAGGCGAACGCTTCATTCACCTCGAACAGGTCGATGTCCTCCACCTGCAGCCCGGCCTTGGCCAACGCCTTGCGGGTGGCCGGCGCCGGGCCGGTGAGCATGATGGTCGGGTCGGTGCCGGTCACCGCGGTGGCGACGATACGCGCACGCGGTTTGAGGCCCAGCTCTTTGCCCTTGGCGGCGGAACCGATCAGCATCAACGCCGATCCGTCGACGATGCCGGAGCTGTTGCCGGGAGTGTGTACGTGGTCGATACGCTCGACATGGCTGTAGACCCGCAGTGCGGTGCTGTCGAAGCCCATCTGCCCCATCATCTCGAAGCTCGGCTTGAGTTTGCCGAGGCCTTCGAGCGTGCTGTCGCCGCGAATGAATTCATCATGATCGAGTAGCACGATGCCGTTCTGGTCGGTGACCGGAATCAGCGACTTGCTGAACGAGCCATCGGCGCTGGCGCGTGCGGCCTTTTGCTGCGAGGCCAGAGCGTAGGCATCGACATCGGCACGGCTGAAGCCTTCCAGCGTGGCGATCAGGTCCGCGCCAATGCCCTGGGGGGTGAAATGCGTGTGCATATTGGTTTCCGGATCCATCACCCAGGCGCCACCGTCGGAGCCCATGGGAATCCGCGACATGGACTCCACACCGCCGACCACCACCAGGTCCTCGAAACCGGAGCGCACCTTCATCGCGCCCAGGTTCACCGCCTCCAGGCCCGAAGCGCAGAAACGGTTGAGCTGCACACCGGAGACGCTGACGTCCCAGTCCGCGACCATGGCCGCGGTTTTGGCGATGTCGGCGCCCTGATCGCCCACCGGGGTCACGCACCCGAGGACGATGTCATCGACCTGGCTGGTGTCCAGCTTGTTGCGCGCTTGCAGGGCGTTGAGCAGGCCGGCGACCAAATTGACCGGCTTGACGCTATACAGCGCGCCGTCCTTCTTACCTTTGCCGCGTGGCGTACGCAGCGCATCGAAAATAAATGCTTCGGTCATGGCGTCCTCAAACCTCCAATGGAGGGATAGGTGACGGCGCGTCGTTGCCTGACAGCGGCCTGTCGGGATTCGGCATACAGGGCTGCCCTGGGTTCGGCAGACTCACTGCACTTGACTGCGCCTGTTGGTCGATGAGTCCACCATACGCCCAGGCCGCACAGGCTCAATGACCGAAGTGCTCAGGCCTATTGACCGCTCTGCTCAGACGAACGGTCACTTGCTGGCGTAATGAAGGCACCCGCTGCATCACAGCGTCTGGATCAAGGGCTGCTTGAGCCTTTTACCGCGCAGGAACGCAGTTGGGCATAACTCATCGTTCCAAGCCGCTATGGGTTAGCAACCAAGTCATCTAAAGGAACTGTGATCTGAGCCCTAGAGTTACTAAGACTGCACTGCAGCAAGCATGCAGTAGGAAATGCCGCTGCCGGGTTTTGCCGGAGCGGTCTCAGTACACGCCCAGGCGTGACGCTGCAGCCCGACAGGACGTTAGAGCGGGCAACCGACGCCACACCAACAAAAACAAAAGGCAGATGGCCATGTTTAATCAGCCAAAAATCCGGCAAGCGAGCCTGATCGTATTTGCCACCACAGTGATTCTTATCCTTCCCAACCTGACCCGTCTGGTCAGCTGAGCACTTGGCGTCCTTGGCGCTGCGTACAGACGTAGCGCGGGCCGCCTTTCGCGAGAATCGGCAGGCCGCTGAAAAAACCAGCGAGCGATGCCGAGGTTAGGCCAATTCAGACCACAACGCGGCTTTACCCGTTGTACCTGGGCATTCGATTCGCTTGGCGCCCCTTAGGGGAAGCGCCGAAGTGCGTGCAACGCGGCGCTTTTCTGAGCCCTGGGTTCAACCCCGCATGCCGGAACGCAAGGCTTTGCAACCACTGGCTCGCAACGACCTAGCGCCAATAGTCGCCAGGCGGTGCCGGCAACTGACCCAGCGACTCGCGCAAGCCACCGCACCATTGCTGACGGATTCCCTCGAAATAGGCATCGCCGTCGTTGACTCGATAGCCCGTCGGCACCTCCAGGCTATCGGCCTTGTACACCAGCAAATCCAGCGGCATGCCTACCGAAAGATTGCTGCGAATGGTCGAGTGTGGACTGCACCCGCCCGAGTTACGCCTGCTGCAAGCTGCTGCCGCCTGCCGATGGTGCCCGAGAAGCGACTCATCGCCCCGCCCCCTTTAGCGCCGACACCGGCAGCCCGCAATGGGCGGCTGAACAGCTCCGCCCCGGCCGACTCGCTCAGGCGAACGCCAGTTTCAACCAATGCCGGTAGAAACCTTCAGCCACCTGATTGAGGGCAGCCGCTTTGTTTGGCAGGCCTTCCAGCATCTGCGCCTTGCTCTGCTGGCTGGGCTGGCTGTCGTCGAGCAGGTGCGACCAGTCTTTGAGCCACAGACGCACCAGCTCCTCGTTCATCTCCGGATGGCCTTGCACCGCGAGAATCTTCTCGCCCCAGGCAAACGCCTGGTTCTCGCACCAGGCGTTAGTCAGCAGACGCTGCGCCCCCACCGGTAGGGCGAAGGTATCGCCGTGCCATTGAAAGATCGGAAACTCCGCCGGCAGATGGGCCAACCATGGACTGGAGGCAGCCGCAGCCGTCTGCTGAACGGGCTGCCAACCGCTTTCGGTATAGGTCATGCGACTGATCTCGGCGCCGAGTGCCCTGGCCAGCAGCTGGCCGCCCAGGCAATGGCCGATCATGGGAATATCGCGCCGGATGAAATGCTGTAACGCGGCAATTTCCGTGTTCAGCCACGGCAAGGCATCGTTGACGCTCATCGGCCCGCCCATGATCGCCACGGCTTTCGGTCGATCCAGGTCGACGCCGTCCAGCTCGCCCAGGTCAACGCGCAGGACGCTGAAGTCGCATTGCGCTTCATCCAGTACCGTGGCCAAGTGGCCCGGTGTGCAGTAATCGGTATGAGTCAGAATCAGGATATCGGTCATAAACAGCCTCCGCCGCCCAGTTTGAAGCAAAGCGGAGGCCAGGGTCGAGTCCGGTACAGCAGATTGATTGAAGGAGAGGCACACCGGCCGAGCCTGGGCCAGCCGGTGGCCATTACCGATAGCTTATGACGCTCAAGGTCGCAGGCTTTTGACCTCCTGTGTCACGCCCCAACCATCCAACTTGCCCCCGAGAGGGATCACTACCGAGCCCATGTCCTGCTCGAAGTCACCAATGCCGACATGAGTGGCAAACATCACTTTGCTGACTTGCAGATGCCAGACGCCGTCGTCGCGCGCACTGACCTGGGCATTCAAGGATTCACCACGAAAATTACCGGCCGCCAGGCGAGCCCGCTCCTCATCCGGGAAAATGGCGTAGAACTCGATTGGATGAAAGCTGGCGAAGTCGAAGCCACCCTCCTTCATCCGCCGTAATACACCGCTGCTGACATCATCATGTATGGCTGTGCTCATGAAGTAATCTCCTCAGGCGATGGACGAATTAACCGATTTTCCATTGCAACCGCCAGAACCGAGGCGGTGTCGCGACACCTGAAGCGATGTCGCCCGAGAATCAAGCAAGGGCTGCTTGATGTGTCATAAGCCAGACCTGAAGCCAGGACTGGTCGACGTTGAGCTATTCAGTGCGAAAAACTCAGAGCCGTCTATTGCAGAGTAGTGCGTCCTCGGCCGACTTGTCGACTTTCAAGACAGCTGATGACAAAACCGCTGTTCATCGGCCACGCTGGTGGCACGCTTTTAACCCCATAACCCCAGGGCAAAAGCCGCCGACGCCCTACTCCCGGCTAAGCCGGCGCATGGGCCACCGGGAACCCCAGGCCGGGGAAGACTGCCCGGACCAGTCCATCCATTTGAACTGCGCGCTAACCGCCAAGCGGCCCTCGCTCGCGCTGCTTGTCTTGCCAGCCTGGAACAACGAACACCGGCGCGTCCGACGGCTTGAGCATACCCCGGCCGAGAATATGATCCGCGCCCTTTTCACCGATCATGATGGTCGGCGCATTGAGATTGCCGTTGGTGACTGTCGGCATGATGGAGGAGTCCACCACGCGCAGATTATCGATACCGTGAACCCGGCACTGGGGATCGACCACCGCCATCGGGTCGGTGCCCATCCGGCAGGAACCGCAGGGGTGATAGGCCGTTTCGGCGCTCCGGGCCAGCCAGTCGTCAATCTCCTCGTCGCTCTGCACCTGCTTGCCCGGCGAAAGCTCCTCGCCAAGGAAAGGCCTGAACGCCGGCTGCGCGAATATCTCCCGGGTCAGGCGCAAGCCGGCGCGGAACGCCTGCTTGTCTTCCTCTGCAGCCAGGTAATTGAGGAATATCTCCGGCGCGGCGGCCGGGTCGCTGGACTTCAGCCGCACGTAACCCCGGCTCTTCGGCTTGTTGGCGCCCAGGTGCACCTGAAAACCGTGGCCTTCGGCGGCGCTGGAACCGTCATAGGCGATGGCTCCGGCGAGGAAGTGGTCTTGCAAATCCGGATACTTGAGACCGGCCCGACTGCGGATATAGCCGTTGGACTCGAACTGATTGCTCGCCCCCAGGCCACTCTTGAAGAAAAACCAACGGGCGCCGATCAGCAGCTGGCCAAACGGGTTGAGCCAACCATTGAGGGTGATCTTCTGGGTACAGGCTTGCTGAACCCAGACCTCCAGATGATCGTGCAGGTTCTCGCCGACGCCAGGCAGGTCGTGAACCACCTCGATGCCATGCTTTTGCAGCTGTTCCGCCGGGCCAATGCCGGACAGCATCAGCAGCTTCGGCGAATTGAAGGCACTGGCGCAGAGGATCACCTCGCGCCGCGCCTGCACCCGAAACGTCTTGCCCTGCTGGCGATACTCAACCCCGACCGCGCGCTTGCCTTCCAGCAATACCCGAGTGGTCAGGGCGTGCATCTGCAGATGCAGATTGACCCGGCTCAAGGCCGGTTTCAGGTAGGCATTGGCGGTGGAGCTGCGCACCCCGTCGC
>JBFKAF010000255.1:0-5363 GCA_041621735.1 Pseudomonas sp. | reverse complement strand
GATCGCCATCGACGACCTGCAAAGCATCATTCCCCTGGGCTGCACTCCCGTCGCGGTGGAACTGGTCGAGGGCGCGCGGCCTTTGCCGGAATACACCCACCCGGATCGGGCCATCTACTTCTTCGGCCCGGAAGACGGCTCCCTGGACAAGAGCATCCGCGACTGGTGCGAAGACGTGGTGTATGTGCCGACCCAGGGCAGCATGAACCTCGCGGCCACGGTCAATGTGGTGCTCTATGACCGCCTGGCCAAGGGCAACAACACCAAGTCCGGCCCCAAGTTCTAGCCGCCTGTCGGGTCGATGGTCGAGAATCGGTGCTCACGCCGAGCGGCGGAAAACCGCTGACCGTCATTTGCACTGGACCTAGCGCCCCCGGCAGCGAGTCAACGCCTGAACAGATTGATCAGCAGCGTCACCACGATGCTGACAATCAGCATCGACGTCAGCGGAATGAAGAGCTTGCCGCGCGCGGACTCTATCCGGATGTCACCGGGTAAGCGGCCGAACCAGTGCAGCAGCCAGGGCGCGAAGTGCAGCGCTAGGCCCAGCAGTAACAGCGCCGCGCCTGTGACCATCAACCAACGTGCCATGCGCCTTGTTCATTCCGAATCGATGCAGCCCACGCATGCTATGGCGTTCAGGCCGCGGGTTGTCTCGCTCAGCCAAACTTCTCGTCATAGCCCGACGGGGTCATTCCTGCGATGGCCAGGCATTCGCGCAGGTGCTTGATTTCCTGCTTACTGCACTCGTTGCTGTGGTGCGGGTGATGTACAAAGAACTCGTACTGATTCAACACCACGCGGAAACGAGCCCCCAGGACCGGCTCGACCGTGGCGCCGAGGTGATGCAACAACGACTCGACCTCACGCCAGTGGATATTGCTGTGCAGCGGATCCTGGAAAATCGAGTACAGAAGGCTTCGGTGCTTGTGGCTCATGGCTCGGCCTCCCAGTCGATTGACGCGCTATTCATAGGATAGCGGAGTGCGCGCCCATGCCGCAGGCCCCGGCGGGGCGTGACCAAGCGTGCCGCGTCATCCGATAACGACCAGGCCTGCACCGGGTTAACGCAGCAGTCGCGTATCCAAGACCTTGGAAGGGCCCGCCATGACGTTCTCGGTAACCTCGATGAAGTCCTTGGTGCTGACCCTATCCAAACGCATCAAGCCACGGGTTACGTCGTCCAGCGAGCGGGCCTGGCTGTCTTTGGTCGCCTGGCGAATCTCGCGGTCCAACTCCTGCATCAGCAACACCGCGCGGGCGGTGATAGGACCACTGGAGTGCGCGCTCCGCAGCGACTTTACCGGGCGACTCCACTTGATCAGCTGCTCGCGCACCTTCTGGTAACGGTCTTCGCTCATGCCACCGGCGCGGCGCATCAGCTCGATGGCGTAGTACTCGGCCAGCCCTTCACTGATCCAATCGCTCTTGTCGGTGCCCTGGATGTGGCTGAACACGTGCACCAGCTCATGCACCAGGGAGCTGGTGCCGTTCTCGCTGACCAACGGACGATCGGCGTGCATGAAATAGGAGTTGGGCGCCGACAAGCCGCCACGCCACATCGGATCGCCAGCCCCGACGATCAGCAGCTTGGCTGGATCGCGCGGAAACACCGCCTGCGCTTCCGGCCAGACGAAGGTCAGCAGGGTGAGCACGTCCATGCGCCGCATGCCCTCCCCGACTGGTGCGGCGATGGTCACGTCGGTCTCGCCGAGTTGAGCGCGACGCGTGCCGATTTTGCCGGCGACAATCCAGCCGGTCGGGCGATCGAACTTGCGCAGCGGATTGTCGATACGAAACTTGTTCTTGCCGATCCGTGGCCAACCGGTTTCAACCCCGCGCCAGCCTTTCGGCAGATCGAACTGCAAACGCGAAACCAGCTCGGTCTTGTCTTGCTGACGCAACTTGGCGCTGGGCACCAGATCGTCGCCGCGAATCAAGACCCAATCCTCGGTCATGCGCGCATCGAAACGCTGATCGCCCCGCGGATGGCTGACACGTACCCGGTAAGTCAGCGTCGCCCTGCCCTTCGCCGGCTGCCACAGGCCCCGCTCGGGGCTGTCCTGAGTCCATTGGCCGTCGCCACTGAAGTCGCTGTAGTAGCCCTTATCGCCCAGGTCGAAATCCAGGCTAACAACCTGCTCGCCCTTCTCCAGCGTCAGGCTGACTTCGGCCTGATCGCTCTCCGGCAGAAAGCGTACCCGATAGTCCAGATCGACTTTTTTCGCTGCCCACAACGAAGCGCTCAGGCTCAACAACACGACTGACAACAAGCTGCGATGAATCGACATGAGGAGCACTTCCTTGGCGGAATGGTTAGATCACGGCATAGACCGAGCATAGGCCAGGTAATTCCATGCACACGAATCGCGCATGCTGAACAGCATAGCTGCGGGGCAACGGCTATCAGCCGGAGCGGAAAATCAGGTAATCCTCCCAGTCATCCTCAGCCACGCTCTTTTCGCTGAGCATGCGCCCGGACTGGGAAATTCGCTCGATGTGCACCGCCTCCGGGTCACCGCACACCAGGTGGTGCCAGAGCGGCAGGTCCTTGCCTTCGCTGACCAGGCGGTAACCGCAGGTCGGCGGCAGCCATTGGAACTGGTCGGCCTGGGCCGGCGTGAGCTGGATGCAATCGGCAACGAACTGAGTGCGATTCGAGTAATCGCTGCAGCGGCAGCTGTTCAGGTCGAGCAACTTACAGGCGATGCGCGTGTAGTAGACGCTGCCGTCGTCCTCGTCTTCGAGCTTTTGCAGGCAACACAGGCCGCAGCCGTCGCACAATGACTCCCACTCGTCCTGGTCGAGCTGTTCGAGGGTTTTGCGTTTCCAGAAGGGTTCGACTTTGGCGGCCATGGCGAAGGGTACGAGTGACGGGCGAAAAGGCCGGCAGTCTAGCGCGGCGCCTGCCCCGGGCCAAGGCCGCAATGCCGAACGGCAAGCGGGGCAAACAGCCATCGCCACAGGCCGCTCAGCCCTGTAGCCGATGTAATCCGGGAAAACGTTAATCGCTGGTAGGTTGGTGCGGGACACCCCGGATTGTATCCGGGCTACTTACTCCGGCCACTCAGTAACCGCGGGCGAAATCCACCAGCCCCTGCAACTCGGCGCCACTGCGGTAACGCGCCAGATTGTCGAGAAACAGCTGCACCATCAGCCGCGGCTGGGTCGGCGCGGAGCTGTGTCCGGTCAGCAGCAGATGTGGCGCGGTCCAGAACGGGTGGCCCGCCGGTAACGGTTCCTGGCGGCAGACATCGATCACCGCGCCGGCCAACTGGCCTTGCTCCAGCGCCTCGACCAGCTCGGCATCGACCACCGCGACCCCGCGCCCGGCATTGATAAACAGTGCGCTGGGCTTGAGTTGCGCGAACAGCGCCGCAGCGTAGATATCCCGGGTGGCTGGGGTATCCGGCAGCAGGTTGATCAGGTAATCGGCCTCGGCGGCCACGCGCGGTAAATCAGCCAGCCCGACCACCTCGGCGAACGGCGCCAGCTGCCGCGCCAGACTGGCCACGCCAGTCAGCTCAAGGCCGAACGGCGCCAGGAACTGCGCCACACTCAGGCCGATCTCGCCCGTACCGACAATCAATGCGCGGCGCCCGGCCAGGCTGTGCGGCAGGCGGTTGTCCCAACGCTGCTCGGCCTGCGCGGCGCGGCGGCTGAATAGCTGACGCTCATGGGCCAACAGGTGGGCCAGCACGTACTCGGCCATCACCTGACCGAAGATGCCCACCGCGCGGCTCAGCCGATAATCCTGCGGCAGGCCGGCAGCCAACAAGGGCGTGATCCCGGCCCAGGTCGACTGCAACCACTGCGGCTTATGGCCCTGACGCAGCACCTCTGCGAGTCGATCCGGCTCACCCAGCCACACCGGGCAGCTAGCGGCCCAGCGTGCCAGTTCGAGCGGATCGTCGCTGCCGTGCAACTCAAGCTCGGGCGCCGCCTGCCGGAGCAACTCGGCGTAACAGGCATGCTCGGCCTCGGCGATCAGCAGGTGCATGCGACTCTCCCCCATGAACGACAGGCGCTCAGACCGGATCGTTGCGCCGCAGCAATTCGTCCGGCAGATGCTCGATGTATTCATCTTCCGGCGGCGGCATCTGCAGGTGGTAACCCTGCTGGTCGAGGTTCTCCAGCACCTGCTGGATATCCTCGCGCGCCAGCTTGCGCTCGGGGCTGAGCACCATGTCGAAGGTGTGGATCGGCGGGCCGAATGCCGCCAGCAAGGTTTCCGGCACGCGCTTGAGCGCATCGCTTTTCAGCACGTAGAGGTACATCTCGTTCTTGCGCGGGCTCTTGTAGATCGAACAGATGCGTTTCACGCGGATTCTCCTTCAGCAGCCAGGCAATCGAGCAGTGCCTGGCCCATCAATTCACGACGCCAGCCGCGCAGGGAGTCCGGCAACTGGTAGGGGCCATTGGGGTAGCCGGTTTTGAGCAGGGCTTCGAGGGTTTTCTTGCGCAGCATGATCTCCGCCGCGATATTCAGCCGCTCGCCTTCGCGTTGACCGATCGCACGCAGTTTTTTCAGCAGCGCCGAAGCTTCCAGCGGCAACGGTTCGGGCAGCGCCTCGGGCCACTCGGTCGCTGGCGTGGCGGCGGCGTCCTTGATCAGTTTGAGCAAGGTTTCACCGTCGCGGCGTATGGTTTTCGGGTGCATGTCATCGATACGCGCCAGCGCGACCAGGTTGTCCGGCTGGTTACGCGCGATCGGCCACAGCGAGTGCTCGCGGATCACCCGGTTGCGCGGCTGGTTACGCGCGCGCGCCTCGCGTTCGCGCCAGGCGCAGAGTTCGCGCAGCACCGCCAGTTGCGCGCGGGACAGTTTCCAGGCCAGCTTGGCCTCGCGATACACCTCGTTGGGATCGACTTCACGCTGCAGGTTGAGCACCAGCTCGGCACCGTCTTCCAGCACCCAGGCGTTCTTCTCTGGCGACAGCTGCGCTTGCAGCGCCGTATACACCTCGGCCAGGTGCAGTACATCCTCGGCGGCGTAGCTGATCTGCGTCTCGGACAGCGGGCGCTGCAGCCAGTCGGAGCGGGTCTCGCCCTTCGGCAGCTCGATGTTCAGCACGCTCTGCACTAAGCGCGAATAGCCCATGGAGAAACCGAGATTGAGGTAGGCGGCAGCCAGTTGCGTATCGAACAGTGGCGCCGGCAGGCTATCGGTCAGGCGCAGGAAGACTTCCAGATCCTCGCTGCAGGCGTGCAGCACCTTGACCACCGCTGGATTCCGCAACAACGCCGAGAACGGCGTCCAGTCCTCGATCAGCAGCGGGTCGATCAGGTAGGCCCGCTCGCCTTCGCTGATCTGCAACAGGCCGGCGATTGGATAAAAGGTGTCGACCCGCATGAACTCGGTG
>JBFKAF010000254.1:0-5373 GCA_041621735.1 Pseudomonas sp. | reverse complement strand
GCAGCACGGGGCGCCAGACCACGCTGTGCAATTGCGGGATGGTCAGGCCGGCCAGGCGAATGGCGACCTGATCGCCCGGGCGAATATCCAGGGCGTGCCAGCGTTGTAACGAACCGAGGCTGACGCGGCGAATGCTGCGGTCGTCCAGCTGCACCGGCAGCAGGCGCAGCACGGGGGTGATGCGTCCGCTACGGCCGACCCTGAAGTCCACCGCGCGCACCTCGGCCAGGGCCTGGCTCGGCGGGTATTTCCAGGCCGCCGCCCAGTGCGGCGGTTCGGCTCGCCGGGTGGCTGCGTTGGGGCGGTTGCCCTGGCGCAGTACCACGCCGTCGCTGGCGAAGGGCAGAGCGCTGCGATACCAGTGCTGGCGCCAGCGTTGGGCGGCGGCGAGGTCGTCGAACGGCTGGCTGAAGCGCGGGCTGTCGGCAAAGCCCAGGGCGCTGAGTTGTTGCAGGCGTTCGCGCATTGCGGCGGGGCCGTCGGGCCAGTCCCAGACGAACAGGCCGATGCCGGCCGCTTCCGCCTGCTCGAGGGTGCGTCGCGCCATCAGGCCGGCGACTCTGCCGCGCGCGCCGACCCCGCCGGAGTCGGCCTGCACGTGCCGCTTCAGGCGCCAATAGAGTTCGCCTTGCAGGGTCAGGTCGCGCGTATCGGGTAGCTGCGCCGGAATGGCGGGCAGTTGCCGCGCTTTGCTCGTCCAGTCCTGGCCGCTGTGGCCATCGCCGCGACTGATCAGTTGCTGCAGGCGACCGTCCCGGTAGACCAGGGTCACCGCGACGCCGTCGACCTTGGGTTGAATCCACAGGTCGCTGCGCATGTCGATCCAGGCGCTGACCGCAGCGGCATCTGCCAGCTTGTTCAGTCCGGTCTGCGCCACCGGGTGAGTCAGGGTGCCGGCGCTGCTGGCCAGTGGCTTGGTGCTGGCGGGCGCCTCGCTGGGGAAGCAGGCAGACCAGTGTTGCAGCTTGGCGCTGGCCTGGTCGTAGAGTTCATCGGCCACCAGCGAGACGCCACGGCGATGGTAGGCGTCGTCCCAGGTGGCGAGTTGTGCCGAGAGGGCGGCGGTTTCAGTCGCCGCCCGGTCTGCGGACCAGTCGGGGCAAGGTGCGGCCCAGGCATTCATGGCGAATAAGGCGAGTAAACAGATCGGCACTGCAAGCGCGCGTGGCATGTGAGCATCCTTGCTCGGGAACTAGGGCTTTGAGCCTAGTCGGGTTTGTCGGCCCCACAAAAAAGCCCCGCGCGGGGCGGGGCTATTGGTGGTGCGGCGGGCCTGGTTACAAGCCGGCGGCGGCGCGCAGTTCGGCGGCCTTGTCGGTGCGCTCCCAGGTGAAGGCGGTAAAGGTGTCGCCTTCGACGGTCATCTCCACCGGGGTACGGCCGAAGTGGCCGTAAGCCGCGGTCGGCTGGTACATCGGGTGCAGCAGGTCGAGCATCTTGGTGATGGCGTACGGGCGCAGATCGAAGTGCTCGCGCACCAGTTGGATGATCTTGTCGTCGCCGATCTTGCTGGTGCCGAAGGTGTTGATCGAGATCGAGGTCGGTTGCGCCACGCCGATGGCGTAGGACACCTGAATCTCGCAGCGCTCGGCCAGGCCGGCGGCGACGATGTTCTTCGCCACGTAGCGGCCGGCATAGGCGGCGCTGCGGTCGACCTTGGACGGGTCCTTGCCGGAGAACGCGCCGCCGCCATGACGGGCCATGCCGCCGTAGGTGTCGACGATGATCTTGCGCCCGGTCAGGCCGCAGTCGCCCACCGGGCCGCCGATCACGAACTGGCCGGTCGGGTTGATGTGGAACTGGGTGTCCTTGTGCAGCAGTTCGGCCGGCAGGGCGTGCTTGACGATCAGCTCCATCACGCCCTCGCGCAGGTCGTTGTAGCTGACCTCGGGGTTGTGCTGGGTGGACAGCACCACGGCGTCGATGCCGACCACCTTGCCGTTCTCGTAGCGGCAGGTGACCTGGCTCTTGGCATCCGGGCGCAGCCACGGCAGCAGGCCGGACTTGCGCGCCTCGGCCTGACGCTCGACCAGGCGGTGCGAGAAGCAGATCGGTGCGGGCATCAGCACGTCGGTTTCGTTGCTGGCGTAGCCGAACATCAGACCCTGGTCGCCGGCACCCTGGTCTTCAGGCCGCGAACGGTCGACGCCCTGGTTGATGTCCGGAGACTGCTTGCCGATGATGTTCAGCACGCCGCAGGTGGCGCCGTCGAAGCCGACGTCGGAGCTGTCGTAGCCGATGTCGATGATGACCTTGCGCACCAGCTCTTCCAGGTCGATCCAGGCCGAGGTGGTGACTTCGCCGGCGATGATCGCCACGCCGGTCTTGACCAGGGTTTCGCAGGCTACGCGGGCGTATTTGTCCTTGGCGATGATGGCGTCCAGCACCGCGTCGGAGATCTGGTCGGCGATCTTGTCTGGGTGGCCTTCGGACACGGACTCGGAGGTAAACAGGGAGTATTCGCTCATCTATCGGTCTTCCTAAAATAATTACCGGTGGGTGAGGGCACCGCTCGAGCCAGCTCACGATCTGCTGCGCGTCGGCCATGCTGCGTTGAAATCAGGCTCAGAATGCTCATTTACACCTCGTAAACTGCGCTTCTTCGCCCGCTTTCGCCTTGCCTGGCTCTAGCTCGCGAGATCGTGAGTTAGCTCTTGGGCCGTTGTGGTGGAGTTGCGGTTTGGCAAAGTGCCGCACCTGAATCTGGAAACCGTTGCGTAAGCCCACATACAGGCTTTCGCCGGGCGTAAGTCCTGCGGCTAAGGCCCAGCGGGCCAAATCGTCCTGCTCGAAGCCCAGCCAGAGATCGCCGCAGGCCTGCCTGGCCCAGCTCTGGTTGTGGCTGCACAACTCGGTTATCAACAAGCTGCCGCCGGCTTTTACGCGTAACGCCAGCTGCTTCAGGGCTTCGGCGGGGGCGGCGAAATGGTGCAGGACCATGTTCAGCACCACGCAGTCGGCGGCCGGGTACTCGTCATGCAAGGCATCGGCGAGTTTCAGTTCGACGTTGCCCAGGCCTTCTTTGCTGCAGCGCAGGCTCGCCAGTTCGAACATCGCCGGGCTATTGTCCAGCGCGGTGACTCGGGCGAAGCGGCGCGCCAGCTCGGGCAGGAAACCGCCGTCGCCGGGGCCGACTTCCAGCGCCGTGGCCTGTGCGCCGAAGCCCAAGGCATCGAGCAGGGCCAGCAGGCTGTCGCGGTATTGCGGCAGGCCAGCGATCAGATCCTGCTGGGCCTGGAAGTTCGCCGCCATGCGCGCGAAAAAATCCTGACTGGCCGCCGCGCGTTGGCTATGTACCTCGCCGATCCGCACTTGCACATCGACGGGCAATTCCAGCGCGTCGACCTCGTCGAGCAGGGCGGCGTGCAACCTGCCGCCGCGGCGCTCGCCCTGGGCCAGGGCGCGGCGGTAGAAGATCGCATTGCCTTCGCGCCGCGTCGCCACCAGGCCGGCCTGGGCCAGTACCTTGAGGTGATGACTCATGCCCGATTGGCCGATGGCGAAGATCTGCGCCAGTTCCAGTACGCCGAACGAATCATTGCTCAGGGCGCGCAGCACGTTCAGGCGCAGCGGGTCGCCGCTGGCCTTGCACAGGGCGGCCAGTTCGTCGGCAGGCTGGAAACTCAGCTGGGGCACACGCATATTCATAGGCTGCGAAGTCTAGTCGGTCATTTTTCATACAGCAATAGCAATATCAAAAAGTTTTGATATTGGCTCTGCGGCCTGATTTGGTCGGTCTATGAGGCTGCTCAGGCCAGAAAACATTGCTCCTGCGACCATCTGTCATTGCCCCGCACCGCTCGGGTGGGCGAAAATGGCCGCCTTTTTTCGCCCCCCTTCGTATAACCAGCAGCCCCTTGGAGATTCAGTGATGCCCAGCCGTCGTGAGCGTGCCAATGCCATTCGTGCCCTCAGCATGGATGCCGTGCAGAAAGCCAACAGCGGCCATCCCGGTGCCCCGATGGGCATGGCCGATATCGCCGAAGTGCTGTGGCGCGACTACCTCAAGCACAACCCGAGCAACCCGCAGTTCGCCGACCGCGACCGTTTCGTGATGTCCAACGGTCACGGCTCGATGCTGGTTTACTCCTTGCTGCACCTGACCGGTTACGACCTGGGCATCGAAGACCTCAAGCAGTTCCGGCAGATGGGCAGCCGCACCCCCGGCCACCCGGAATACGGCTACACCCCAGGCGTCGAAACCACCACCGGGCCGCTCGGCCAGGGCCTGGCCAACGCCGTGGGCTTCGCCCTGGCCGAGAAGATAATGGCGGCGCAGTTCAACCGCGACGGCCACAGCATCGTCGATCACAACACCTACGTGTTCCTCGGCGACGGCTGCATGATGGAAGGCATCAGCCATGAAGTCAGCGCGCTGGCCGGCACCCTCGGTCTGGGTAAGTTGATCGCCTTCTACGACGACAACGGCATCTCCATCGACGGCGAAGTCGAGGGCTGGTTCACCGACGACACGCCGAAGCGTTTCGAGGCTTATGGCTGGCTGGTGATCCGCAATGTCGACGGTCACGACGCGGAAGAACTCAAGATCGCCATCGACACCGCGCGCAAGAGCGCGCAGCCGACGCTGATCTGCTGCAAGACCACCATCGGTTTCGGTTCGCCGAACAAGCAGGGCAAGGAAGACTGCCACGGCGCACCGCTGGGCAACGACGAAATCGCCCTGACCCGTGCCGCCCTGGGCTGGAACCATGGCCCCTTCGAGATCCCCAGCGAAATCTACGCCGAGTGGGATGCCAAGCAGGCCGGCGCCGCCGTCGAGGCCGAGTGGGATCAACGCTTCGCCGCCTACGCCGCTGCCTACCCTGAGCTGGCCAGCGAGTTCACCCGGCGGATCAAGGGCGAGTTGCCGGCCGATTTCGCCGAGAAGGCTGCGGCCTATATCGCCGAAGTCGCGGCCAAGGGCGAAACCATCGCCAGCCGCAAGGCCAGCCAGAATGCGCTGAATGCCTTCGGCCCGCTGCTGCCGGAGTTTCTCGGCGGCTCCGCCGACCTGGCCGGCTCCAACCTGACCCTGTGGAAGGGTTGCAAGGGCGTCAGCGCCGAGGACGCGTCGGGCAACTACATGTATTACGGCGTGCGCGAGTTCGGCATGAGCGCGATCATGAACGGCGTCGCCCTGCACGGCGGCCTGGTGCCATACGGCGCGACCTTCCTGGTGTTCATGGAATACGCCTGTAACGCCGTGCGCATGGCCGCGCTGATGAAAAAACGCGTGCTGTACGTCTACACCCATGACTCCATCGGTCTCGGCGAAGACGGTCCGACCCACCAGCCGATCGAGCAGCTGGCCAGCCTGCGCAGCACGCCGAACCTGAACACCTGGCGTCCATGCGACGCGGTGGAGTCGGCGGT
>JBFKAF010000253.1:0-5376 GCA_041621735.1 Pseudomonas sp. | reverse complement strand
TTGAACAGCACCAGATCCGGGGTGGCGACCTTGCCGACGTCATGCAGAATGCTGGCCATGCCGATCAACTCGAGGAAGCGTGGGGTCAGCTCCTGCGGGTAGTCGCCGCGCTCGGCCATGCGCCGCGCGGTGCGCGCGGTCCAGTGCTCGACGCGCAGCACGTGATCGCCGGTGTCGCTGTCGCGGTACTCGGCGAGGTCGGCCAGGGCCACCACAGTGGCCTCTTGTGCCCGCGCCATCTGCAGGTGGTGATGGAGGTTGTCGAAGGCCGAGGCGATACGGCTGCAAAACACCTCCAGCAGGTCCTTGTCCATGTCGGTCAGGGGCCAGGGCGGGGTGAAATACAGGAGGAACTCGTGGCGGGTCTGGGTCGGGATATACAGCACCTCGTTGGGGTAGGCATAGAGGCTCTGCCGGCTCTCGATCGCCTGCAACATCAGCGGGTAGACCGGATGCGTCTCGTCCAGCTCGTCGTGATGCGCCATCTCGGCGAAACTGCCGGTGGCACCGAGTACCTGCAACGCCACCGAGTCACTGCCTGCGCCCCGGCGCACGCAGAGGATGCCGTGGGTGCCGACGTCGAGAATGGCGCCGATCTGCGCCAGCACGCCGGAGGCGAACTCGCGCAGCGAATGTATCTGATAGAGATTCGCCGAACCCTCGAGAATCTTGCTCAGGCCCTGGCGGCTGCGCTCGATGGCGACCAGGCTCTCGTAGGCGCGCAAGGAGGCGATGACCGTGGTGTAGAGCTTCTGCAGGGTCAGTTCGGTCTTGGCCTTGTAGTCATTGATGTCGTAGCTGAGGATCACCTCCTGCTCCGGTGCCTGGCCCGGTTGGCCGGTGCGCAGGACGATGCGCACCAGCGGATTGTCCAGTTCCTCGCGCACCCGTTGCACCAGGCGCAGCCCGGCATCGTCGGTTTCCATCACCACGTCGAGCAAGGTCAGGGCAATGCCTGGCCGATCACGCAGCAGCTCGAAGCCCTCCTGCCCCGAATAGGCGCTCAGCAACTCCAGGCTGCGGCCCTTGTACTCGATACCGCGCAAGGCCAGGCGCGTGACCCGGTGCACATCCGGCTCATCGTCGACGATCAGCAGGCGCCACGGTGGCTCGGGCCTAGCGACGGCCGGTGCGACGCTGTCGTCGATCAGCCAGTCGTCTTGCGCATGGGAGTGCTCGTTGCTCATGTTGCCTCCTCCTCTACCTGCTGCGGGGCAATCAGCGGTATCCGCAGGGTGAAGCGCGTACCCTGCCCCGGCGTACTCTCCACCTGGATCTGCCCGCCCAGGCGCTGAGTCACAATGTTATAGACCACGTGCAGGCCCAAACCGCTGCCGCCGGTGCCGCGCCTGGTGGTGAAAAAAGGCTCGAAGATATGCGCCAGGTGCTCGGCGGCGATACCCTGGCCGTCATCCGCGAACTGCAGCACCAGCTCATCGCCCTCGGCCTGCGCATTGAGCTCGACCTGCCCCGCCGCCCCATCGGGAAAGGCATGGGTCAGCGCATTGACCAACAGGTTGGTCACCACTTGCGCCAGCGCGCCCGGGTAACCGTCCAGTTGAATGTTCGCCGCACAGCTATTGCGCACCTTGATCGGCAGGCGTTTGTAGGTCGGCCGCAGGCTCTCGACCACCTCGTCCAGGTAACGGGCCAGGTTGAATTCGCGCCGCGCCTCGCTGGTCTGGTCGACGGCCACCTCCTTGAAGCTGTGCACCAGATGCGCCGCCCGGTTGGCGTTGGTCTGAATCAGCTCGACGCTCTCCCCGGCGACCTGCAGGTAGCCTTCGACGTCCGATTTCTTCAGCTGCCCGGCCTGCAGTTGCGCGGCGATGCGTCGAGTCTCCTCGCTCAGTACGCTGGCGCCGGTCAGGGTGATGCCCAAAGGTGTGTTGATCTCATGCGCCACACCTGCCACCAGGCCGCCGAGGGCCGCCAGCTTCTCCGCCTGGATCAGGGTGGCCTGGGTGCGCTGCAGTTCCTCATAAGCCCGACGAATCTCGTTCTCGGCCTGGCGCCTGTCCTCCAGGTCCGCGGCCAGGCGCTGGGCGATACGGTTGAAGCCGCTGACCACGTCGCCAAACTCGTCGTGACGGTTGCTCGGCAGCATCAGCGACTCCGGTGGGCCACGGTGTTCCGCCGCCTGGTTCAGCGCATCGCGCAGCCCGGTCAGCGGTTTCAGCACCAGCAGGCGCAAGCTCAGCGACAGCGCGGCGACCAGCAGCACGTCCAGCGCGAGGATCTCCAGGGAGCGCCGCCAGACCTGTTCGTCCAGGGTGCTCTCCATCTCCTGCCGCGACAGCAACACCTCCACCCGCCCCAGTAGCTGGCCCTCATCGCGGCCGCGATTGAGCAGCGGGAATTCCAGGCGGTCATACAGCGCGCTACGCCTGCTGCTGGGCTCCAGCACACCGGCCGAAGCCATCCGCTCATTGAGGTCGGAATAGACGACTATCCCCAGCACCGGCAGCTTAACCTCGGCGGCCAGGTTGTCCTGCAGAGTCGACAGGTCGAAGTTCCACAAGGGGTTGACCAGGTTGGTCTGCAGGCGCTGCTGCACGCTGTCGCGGGTCCGTTGGTACTGTTCCAGCAGCTGGCTGCGCATGCTCCAATAGGCCAGTGCCCCGGAGCAGCTGAGCAGCGCGGTGACCAGCAGCACGAACAAGGCATTGAAGCGGAAGCCGATGCTGTTTCTCATCAGGTACCCCCGCCGATCGCAGGCGAGTTCGACTTGCACCTGAGGTCGGTAGCGCAAGATGGACGAGGGTGAAGCGTTCATCTATCACCATAGCCCACTTGGGCGAGGTAACCCTTCCCCTGGGCGTACTCTGGTCTATAGATGAAGGTAGGCATTGCCTGGGCCTACCGCCCGAGTGCCAAGCCGCGGCGGGCTAAACCGAGAGGAACCGATGAGCAACTGCGTAGAACACCGGCTGACCAGCACCTTGATTCTGCTTATGCTGTTGTTCGGGGCGCCCAGGGCAGCCTTGGCCGACACCCTGGTGACCCTGTTGCTCGACGAAGCCTACCCACCCTACTCCTACAGCAGCGGCCAGGAGGCCACCGGCATCTACGCCGACATCCTGCGCGCGGCCGAACCGCGGCTGCGCGGCTATCGCCTGAAGCTGGAACCGCAACCCTGGCGCCGCGCCCTGGCCGAGGTCGAAGCCGGGCGTGCGCTGGCCGTAGTGCCGCCCTACTACCGCCCACAAGAGCGGCCGTGGATGGCCCCCTATTCGGTGGCGCTCCTCGAGGAACGGGTGGTGGTGTTCTGTCACCGCCAGGTGTTCGCCCAAGGTCCGCGCAAGCGTTGGCCGGACGACTACCAGGGGCTGCGCTTCGGCAATAATCCGGGTTACCTGTCGGCGGACCAACCCTTCTGGCAGGCGGTACGCCGCGGGCTGATCCTGATCGAGGAGGCACCGGGCAACCGCGCCAACCTGCAAAAGCTGCTGCGCCAGCGCATCGACTGCTACTTCAACGAACGCCGGGTGGTGCGCGCCGAGCTGGCGCAAATGCGCCGCGAAGGCCTGTATGCCAACAAAGACTCAGGGCTGATCGTCGAGGGGCCGACCATTTCCGTGGAACACACGCATGTCGGCTACAGCGACACCGATAACGCGCGCTTCCCGTTCAAGGAAGATTTCGTCCGCCAACTGAACGCGGCCATTGAGCAGGTACGTAAGTCGGGAGAGATCGAGCGGATCGTCCAGCGCTACAGCCAGTGATGTACACAGCCTGCCGAGCGGAACGCAATGGCCTGCTAACCCTGCTGGCGCCACGCACTATTGGGATGGGCTATCCAGGCCCGAGCGACTGCTTTACACTGCGCCACTACTGTATGCATAAACAGTTTCTTGCAACCCTATCAGCGTGAAGGCGTAGAGGTGATGAATGGCCGTCGAAGTGGTGTACCGCAGCAGTCGCGATCTGGAGCGTTTATTTATGGATAAGGCCGAAGCCGATCGTCACGACAAGATGCTCGAACTGGCCGAGCTGCTCACCGATGTATTACAGCAGGCCGTGCCCTCGCTGAGCGAGCAACAAGGCGAGGAGCTGGGCATCTTCATGGCGAAGAACCGCGATATCTTCGCCAAGGCCTTCAAGAACCAGCCGGATGCCCTCAGCGAGTTGGGCAAGGGAGAGGCGGCGGAGTAACACGGCGCTCAGGCAGGGTATGCAGCCAACAGCCCCGGCAAGGAATCCCAGACCAGGCTGATGCCGGCCAGCGCCATCAGCACGAAGACCAGCCAACGCACCGTGCGCGGGGACAACTTCGGCGGATAACGGCGCACCAGCCAGCTGACCAGTAGTACCAGCGGCAAGGCTTCGGCACTCAGCCACAGGGTGGACAGGCTCAGCTGCCCCTGCGCCATGACCAGGCCGAGGCGCGCCGCCGCGTTGGCGGCGAACACCGTGATCAGGGTGTTGCGGATCACCTCGTAGCCCAGGGGCTGGCGATACAGGTGATAGACGATCGGCGGCCCGCCACTGGAGAACATGCCATTGAGCAGCCCGCACAGGCCACCGGCCAGCCAGAACGAGGGTTGCCCGGACAGTTGCGCCTGCGGCTTGCTTTGCACCACCAGCATCAGGCTGGCGGCAATGATCAGGCCACCCAGCAACAGGCGTAGCCAGACGATTTGCCCACCTTCCAGGGCGCCGAGCCCCCAGATGCCCAGGCTGACTCCAAGCAGGCTGCTGATCAACACCGGCATCAACACCGCCCGGTCCAGCTGTGGCTTCGGTCCGCCCAGGGTACCCAGGGCGTTGCCCAGGGTGAGGATGCTGATCACCACCGCCACCTCGGTCAGCGGCAGCACCTGCAGGGTGGCGACCAGGCCCAGCAGGATCAGGCCGAAGGCGAAGCCGGTGAGACTCTGGGCGACGGTGGCCAGGGCCACGCACAGCAGAAAAAACCCATGCACCTGCAGACTCATGCCACCTCCATTGCCGGGCACGCCAGTCGGCGCACCCTTGCAGTTACCACGCGGGGCGGCAGTCTGCTGATCAGGCGGGGCCTGTGCAAGTCACCTCTGGCGCCTCAGCCCAGCCAGTTCACCGCAAATAGAATCAGTACGGCGAGAAACACGGTTTCGCTGACCAACAGGGTAGCCGGCCGCCAGCCGACTTCCAGCAGCGACTTCAGCGAAGTCTTCATCCCCAGCGCGGCGATGGCGGTGATCAGGCACCAGCGCGACACATCGCCGGCGAACTCCTGGACCTGTGCCGAGGCCACCCCACTGCTGTTGAGGGCGACGAACAACACGAAGAAGATGATGAACAGCGGCAAGGGCAGCGCCGGGCGCGGTCCATCTGCCGCGCCGCGCTTGCGCAGCAGCAACGACAGGCTGAAGACGATCGGCACCAGCATCGCCA
>JBFKAF010000252.1:0-5379 GCA_041621735.1 Pseudomonas sp. | reverse complement strand
TCGGCGCCGAACAGTTGCTTGGCGCGGTCGATAGCCAGCTGCTCGACCACGTCGACGTGCTCACAGCCGCCGTAGTAGCGCTTGCCCGGATAGCCTTCGGCGTACTTGTTGGTCAGGCCGCTCCCCTGGGCCTGCATGACGCGCTTACTGGTGTAGTTTTCCGAGGCGATCAGCTCGATGTGATGCTCCTGACGCGCTTCTTCGGCGTTCATCGCCGCCAGCAGTTCGTCGTCGTAGCCCTGGATCTGGTCTTGTTTGCTGAACATGCTTGAGTCTCTCCTGGGCCTGGCTGATTAGCTCAGGCACAAAGGGCCTGCGCCTTGGGTGCGACCTGGGTCTGCGCTCAAGGCGGGCCTGCTAGGGGTTAAGGGTGGCCGGTCAGTTGATGACATAGGCCTGAAAGGCGTCGACACCGGCCTGCGCGACGATTTCGTCCTGGTCGGGGGTGCCCGAACTGCAGCCGATGCCGCCGATAATCTGCTCGTAGAGAAACAGCGGCAGGCCACCGGCAACGATCGAAAAGCGGCCCTGGTTACTGGTGTTGATACCAAAGGCTGGCTTGCCGGGCACACTGACTTCGCCGTAGGCACGCGTCGACTTGCGCGCGGCGGAGGCGGTGAAGGACTTACCCATGGCGATGTCGATGCTGGTGATGCGCGCGCCGTCCATGCGCTGGAACATGATCATGTGTCCGGCGTCGTCGGTAATCGAGATATCCATATCGACGTTGATTTCTTTGGCCTTGCGCACACAGGCCTGCATGATGACCTGGGCGTCGGCCAGGGTAAGTCTGGGTACCATTTTCATTGTTATTGACCTCAGTCTTGATGTTTAAACCTACTGCTTAGTCGTAGAGAACCATGTCCAGTGCCTGTTCCAGGGTTTTCACCGTGCGTTCGATGTTGTGCAACTTGTCCAAGCCGAACAGCCCGATACGGAAGGTCTGGAAGTCGCTCGGCTCATCGCATTGCAGAGGCACGCCAGCGGCAATCTGTAAGCCCTGTGCGGCGAATTTCTTGCCGCTCTTGATATCGCCGTCGTCGGTGTAACAAACCACCACGCCGGGAGCCTCGAAACCCTCGGCGGCGACACTCTTGAAGCCCTTGCTGGCCAGCAGTGAACGTACCTGACCGCCCAGCTCCAGCTGTTCGGCACGCACGGCGGCGAAACCGTAGGCCTCGGTTTCCTTCATCACGTCACGGAAGCGGGTCAAGGCGTCGCTCGGCATGGTGGCGTGGTAGGCATGGCCGCCTTGCTCATAGGCCTGCATGATTTGCAGCCACTTTTTCAGGTCGCAGGCAAAGCTGCTGCTCTGCGTATTGTTGACGCGTTCGAGCGCTGCCTGGCTGAGCATGATCAATGCACAGCAGGGTGAAGCGCTCCAGCCTTTCTGTGGCGCGCTGATCAGCACATCGATGCCGCAGGCCTGCATGTCGATCCACAGGGTGCCGGAGGCGATGCAGTCGAGTACGAACAGGCCGCCAACGGCATGCACCGCATCGGCCACGGCGCGCAGGTAATCATCGGGCAGGATCATGCCCGATGAGGTTTCAACGTGAGGCGCGAAAACCACCTGCGGTTTGTCCGCATGAATGCTGGCCACTACTGCGTCGATCGGCGGCGGGGTAAAGGCAGACTGGTGCTGCTCGCTAAGCCGCCGTGCCTTGAGGACTCGGGTCTCGGCGGGGATGTCGCCCATCTCGAAAATCTGTGTCCAGCGATAGCTGAACCAGCCATTGCGGATCACCAGGCACTTTTGCGCGCTTGCCAGCTGGCGTGCCACCGCCTCCATGCCGAAGGTGCCGCTACCCGGTACCACGGCCACCGCCTCGGCGTTGTAGACCTTCTTCAAGGTACTGGAAATATCGTTCATGACCTGCTGAAACGACTTGGACATATGATTGAGGGAGCGATCCGTGTAGACCACTGAGTACTCAAGCAGGCCATCTGGATCAACAGAAGAGATAGGATTTTTCAAGAAATTACACTCCTGTGAAAAAATAAGATTGTTTTTCACTATGCTGCGCCAAGAAATTCAAGATGACAAGACCGCTGAGGTAGATTTTTTATCGCAACTGTGTAGGCGCAGAATTTGCCCTGAATCCAGGGATTCGGATCGTGCAGCGGAGGTGCGCTATGGCGGGTGGCAAAGCCGTGCTGCGGTCGCGGTCGCACGCTTTCTCAGGTGGCTGACGAGGCTTTTGCTGATCGTATGTGTTCCGCCTGAGCGGGGACGAAAAAATTCACCGCGGCTGCAGATCACAGGTTTTAGTGAAAAAAAGTCTGTTTTTTTTAAACTAGGCCGGGGTTCTGCTATGCTTTTCTCCTCTCTAAGGCTCAAAAAGCAGTGCATTTCTCATGTCAGACCCTCTACTCAAAAAGGACAGTGGAACCGATCCCGAGAGTTTGCGGATTGGTCGGCAGATTCGTGACCTGCGCAAAGCCAAGCGCATTACCCTGGCCACGCTGGCGGAGAAGCTGGACAGGTCCGTCGGTTATCTGAGCCAGGTCGAACGCGGTGTTTCGTCGCTGCCAATCGGTGTCCTGCAAGCCATCAGTGGGATCCTGGGAGTCAGGGTCAGCTGGTTTTTCCAGAGTGATGAGGAAGCGCCAACCGAGGAGCGTGAATATCTGGTGCGGGCCGATCACCGCCGTTCGATGACCTTTTCCGGTATCGGGGTGCGTGAGGAATTGCTCTCGCCGCGCTTGAGTGGCCAGCTGCTGCTGATCATGACGCGTCTCGCCCCTGGGGCTAGCGGCGGCAAAGAGCCTCGGCAACGCAAAGGCGAAGAGGCTGGCTACGTTGAAGCCGGGACCCTGGAGCTGAAGATCGGCCAGCAAACATTCTTGCTTGGGCCTGGCGACAGTTTTGCGATTACCGGTGATGAGCCGCACCTGATCTACAACCCGGGTGAAACCGAGACCCGGGTGGTCTGGGTCATGACCGGCGTCGAGTACTGACCCCGCGCCATCCTGCCCATCAACATCAACATCAGCTGCGCAATGCGCTGGTGTCACTGCAAGCCGAGAGCCCCGCTCGGTGAGTAGCGTTGCAGGCTGCAAGCTATTGCCAAGCCCTGCGCTGCCAATCGCGTTAACGCCCCCCGATAACCCGTGTGCTCCCGGCGTTCGCCCTGTCGCTGGTCACGCCTGAACGCGGCTTGGCAGCAAGTCGTGCATGCGCTGCCGGCTGCAGGTTGAGACCAAGGCTTCAGCAGAGCCTGCTGTAAGCTCTTGTTTTTTATAGGCGTGTATAAAATAGAATAAAAAATAAGCTGTTAAGTGAAATAAAATTGCAAATTTTCACTTAAAAGTTATTTTTGTTCTGGTAGTCTCCTCCCTACGGTATGACTCTGCAGTCGCATTACCGCTCTGAACTCTCTGATAACAATATAAACAGTGAGGAACACCTTATGACCTACCACCATAAATCGAGCAGCGCTCTTGGTCGGGGGCTGCGTAAGACCCTGGTTGGCTCTGCGATGGCGTTGCTGATGGGCACATACGCCCAGGCCGATGAGCTCACGGTCGCCTACTTCCCGGGTTGGCCAACCACCCACCAGGTTGGCGAGGAGAAGGGCTGGTTCAATAAAGAAGTAGGTATGGATGTGCAGTTCCGCGAGTTCGACACCGGCGCCGCAATGGCCGCGGCGATGCTCTCGGGTGACGTCAAGGTCGCCTACTCGATGGGCGTCATTCCGTTTGTGATTGCAGTTACCCAGGGCGCACCGCTGGATCTGGTTGGGGTTGCGGTGACCTATTC
Organism: Pseudomonas sp.; assembly: GCA_041621735.1. Lineage (GTDB taxonomy): Bacteria > Pseudomonadota > Gammaproteobacteria > Pseudomonadales > Pseudomonadaceae > Aquipseudomonas. The sequence goes on along the minus strand of JBFKAF010000252.1, from coordinate 1,616 downwards.
GGAAAACGACAACTGTGTGGTACGCGACGGCAGTGGCATCGATTCGCCGCTCGACCTCAAGGGCAAGACCGTCGGCGTGCCGTTCGGCACCGTCTCGCATTACAAGATGCTGAAAACCTTCGAGAACGTTGGCGTCGATGTAGGACAGCTGAAGGTCGTCGACATGGCGCCGCCAGATGTCGCCGCCGCCATGAGCCGTGGCGATGTGGACATGGGTTGTGGCTGGGAGCCGGCCTTGTCGCGCATGCTCGAAAATGGTCGTCTGCTGGTCTCGGCCAAGGAGCAGGAGTCCTGGGGCCTCAAGGTATTCGACGTGATCGTGGTGAACCGCGAGTTTGCTGACAAGAACCCGGCAAAAGTCTCTGCATTCCTCGCCACGGTGGACCAGTCCACCGACTTCTATCAGGCCAATAAAGACGAGTCGATTGGCATCATCAGCAAGCGGGCGGGGATTTCCGAAGAGCAGACGCGCTCGATCATGGCCAAGTTCGGCTTTCCCAAGCGCGACGAACAGCTCAGCGATGCCTGGTTAGGCAAGGATGTTCCGGCGTTTCTCAAAGGCGTGGCTGACGTGATGGTCGCCAACGGCGAGCTGGACAAGGCGCTGGATGATTACAGCCCCTTCGTGAAGACCAGCTACTACACCAATACCACCGCACCCTAGTGCGCTGGGCAGTTGAGCTCGACCGCGATTCTCGGCGGTCGGCTCGACCGCTGCCCTGCGTCAGGGCTCCATGACATCTGTCTGAAAGGGGAAAGGCTGTGAGTGAATTGTGTGTAAAGGGCGTGTCGATGACCTACGACGGCAGCGATGGCCAGCCGGTTAGAGCGCTCGAAAATATTAATTTTTCCATGAGCCAGGAAGACATCGTCACCGTCCTGGGTCCATCCGGCTGCGGCAAGAGCACCTTGCTGAACATTATTGCCGGCTTTCTCAACCCGACCGCAGGCAAGGTGCTGGTCGACGGTCGCGAAATAACCGGGCCGGGCCAGGATCGCGGCATGGTGTTTCAGCACGGAGCGTTGTTCGAGTGGCTCACCGTGGGTGAGAACATCAATTTCGGGCCGCGCATGGCCGGCGTCGACCCTCAGCTCTGCAAGCAGAAAGTCGAAGAGCTGCTTGGCCTGGTTGGCCTCAACGGCTTTCGCGATACGCCGATCTACAACCTGTCCGGGGGTATGCAGCAGCGCGTGGCGTTGGCCCGTTGCCTGGCCAACAACCCGGACGTGATTCTGATGGACGAGCCGCTCGGCGCACTGGATGCGCTGACCCGGGAAAAGATGCAGACCTTGGTACTCAAGCTCTGGCAGGAAACCCGCAAGATGGTGTTCGTGATCACCCACAGCGTTGAGGAGGCGATTTACCTCGGCTCGCGCCTGGTGGTGATGGCCCCGCGACCGGGCCATATCGTCAAGGAGTTTCATTTGCCGTTTGCGGCGGCGGGGCTGGATACCGATCCACGCGAGATCAAGTCGAGTCGCGAATTTATCGCGGTACGCGAGGAGGTGCTCGAGATGATTTGGTCGATGGAAGAGCAGCTCTCGCCAGCAGGGGTATAGATCATGTCTGAAGCAAATGTAGCTAAGAAGCGCGTGTTTTTCTTGTACCGGTTGTG
>JBFKAF010000251.1:0-5402 GCA_041621735.1 Pseudomonas sp. | reverse complement strand
GGCCCTGCGCTTCATCGAGAAACGCTACTCGGTCGGCACCAAAGTCGCCGATCTGTGAACATGGGAGCGAACGCATGATCTTCGACTTCAACGTGATCTGGGAAAGCCTGCCGCTGTACCTCGGCGGTGTACTGGTGACCCTGCAGCTTCTCCTGATTTCCTTGGCTGTTGGCCTGGCGATGGCGATCCCGCTGGCACTGATGCGGGTGTCCAAGTCGGCGCTGGTCAACTTCCCGGCCTGGCTCTACACCTATGTGGTTCGCGGCACGCCGATGCTGGTACAGCTGTTCCTGATCTATTACGGCCTGGCCCAGTTCGATGCGGTGCGCGACAGCGTAATGTGGCCGTATCTGTCCAATGCGACCTTCTGCGCCTGTTTGGCCTTTGGCATCAACACCAGTGCCTACAGCGCGGAAATTCTCGCCGGCAGCCTGAAATCCACGCCGCCTGGCGAGATCGAGGCGGCCAAGGCGGTGGGCATGTCGCGCTTCAAGTTGTACCGGCGCATCCTCCTGCCGTCGGCCTTGCGCCGGGCGCTGCCGCAGTACAGCAACGAAGTGATCATGATGCTGCACACCACCAGCCTGGCGTCGATCGTCACCCTGATCGACATCACCGGTGCCGCGCGCACCGTCAGCTCGCAGCATTACCTGCCGTTCGAGGCATTCATCACCGCCGGTCTGTTCTACCTGTGCCTGACCTTCATCCTGGTGCGCCTGTTCAAGCGGGCAGAACGCCGCTGGCTGGTTTACCTAGCGCCGCGAAAGGCCTGAGGAGGTCACGATGCAGCGGATCGAGCACATACTGCCCTGGGGCTGCCCCGGTACCGAACGCCGCTTGAGCGTGTTCCGTTTCGGCAGCGGTTCGCGCAAAGCCTATATCCAGGCTTCCCTGCATGCCGACGAGCTGCCGGGGATGCGGGTCGCCGTCGAGCTCAAGCGGCGTTTGCGCGAGCTGGAGAGCCAGGGTCGCCTGAACGGGGTGATCGAACTGGTGCCGGTGGCCAACCCGATTGGCCTGGCGCAGGTCTTCCAGGCCACTCAGCAGGGCCGCTTTGAAATGGCCAGCGGGAAGAACTTCAACCGCGACTTCTTCGCCTTGGCCGAGGCTATTGCGCCTGCCCTGGACGGTTGTCTGAGCCATGATGGGCCGGACAATGTGCGGCTGATTCGCGCGGCGATGCTCGAAGCGCTGGACTCCCTGCTGCCGGCATCTTCCGAACTGGAGGGGTTGCAGCGCTTGTTGCTCCAGCATGCCTGCGATGCCGATGTGGTGCTCGACCTGCACTGCGACTTCGAGGCGGTGGTGCATCTGTATGCGATCCCGCAGCACTGGCAGCAATGGCGCTCGTTAGCCGCGCGACTCAAGGCTGGCGCGGTGCTGTTAACCGAGGATGGTGGCGGTAACTCCTTCGATGAAGCCTGCTCGCTGCCCTGGTTGCGGCTGGCGCGACGCTTTCCCGAGGCTGATATTCCGCTGGCGTGCTTGGCCACCACCGTCGAGCTGGGCGGCATGGCCGATACCGACAAGCCGCAAGCGCAAGCCAGTGCCGAAAGTATTCTGGCGTTTCTCGCCGAGCAGGGCCTGATCGCCGGTGACTGGCCGGCAGCGCCTGCCGAGTGCTGCGAGGCCACGCCGTTTGAAGGTGCCGAGTATGTCTATGCGCCGCATGCCGGGGTGGTCAGCTTCCTGCAACCGGTGGGCGCCCAGGTCAAAGTGGGTGATCCGCTATTCGAGGTAATCGACCCACTGGGCGATTGCCACAGCACCGTCTGCGCCTCGACTGACGGTGTGCTCTACGTTCGTGAACGGATGCGCTTTGCCCAGCCTGGTTTATGGCTGGCCAAGGTGGCCGGTCGTACCCCTATTCGCCAGGGTCGCTTGCTCAGCGACTGATTCAAGAGAGTGGAAACCATGTACAAACTTGAAGTTCAGGATCTGCACAAGCGTTACGGCAGCCATGAAGTGCTTAAGGGCGTGTCCCTGGCCGCGAAAGCCGGCGACGTGATCAGCATCATCGGCTCCAGCGGTTCGGGCAAGAGTACCTTTCTGCGCTGCATCAACCTGCTGGAACAGCCCCATGGCGGCAAGATTTTGCTCAACGATGAAGAACTGAAACTTGTGGCCAACAAGGAGGGCGCGCTCAAGGCCGCCGACCCCAAGCAGTTGCAGCGCATGCGCTCGCGCCTGGCCATGGTGTTTCAGCACTTCAACCTGTGGTCGCATATGAGTGCCCTGGAAAACGTCATGGAAGCGCCGGTGCATGTGCTCGGCATGTCGAAGAAAGAGGCCTTGGAAAAGGCCGAACACTACCTGAACAAAGTCGGTGTGGCGCATCGCAAGGATGCCTATCCGGCGCACATGAGTGGCGGCGAACAGCAGCGCGTGGCGATTGCCCGTGCCCTGGCGATGGAGCCCGAAGTGATGCTGTTCGATGAGCCGACCTCGGCGCTCGATCCGGAGCTGGTCGGCGAGGTGCTCAAGGTCATGCAGGACCTGGCCCAGGAAGGCCGCACCATGGTGGTCGTGACCCATGAGATGGGCTTCGCTCGCGAGGTCTCCAACCAGTTGGTGTTCCTCCACAAAGGCGTAGTGGAGGAGCGTGGCTGCCCGAAAGAAGTACTGGTCAATCCGCAGTCCGAGCGCTTGCAGCAGTTCTTGTCTGGTAGCCTGAAGTAAGTGGCGGCGCGGTCTGTGCGCCACGTTATGCCCCTAAAAGCCAACAGAGCCTAAACTGCCTACATGACTGCCAATCGAATCGGCTTCTTGCTGTGGTCCAACACCAAACCCATCACCTTGGCATTGGCTGAGGAAGCGCTACGCGTCGCCCAGCGTGTCCATCCTGAAGTGGTCTACGAACTGTCGTTCCTGCAGGCGGACGCGCCGCTCGAAGGTGCGTGGCGTCTTCCCGGTGAGTCATGGGTCGGCAAGCTGGAGGCTTGTCAAAAGCTGTTTCTGCTAGCCGACGAGCCACCAGCGGCGATGCCGCCTGCCTTGTCCGGCGCGCTTAAGCACCTGGTGCGCGCCGGCTGTGTGATTGGCGGCATATCGGCCGGGGTCTATCCGTTGGCGCAATTGGGTTTGCTCGACGGCTATCGCGCCGCCGTGCATTGGCGCTGGCAGGACGATTTCGCCGAGCGGTTTCCCAAGGTCATCGCCACCAGTCATCTGTTCGACTGGGATCGCGATCGACTGACCGCGTGCGGTGGCCTGGCCGTTCTGGATCTGCTGCTGGCGTTGCTGGCGCGCGATCACGGCGCCGAGCTGGCCGGCGCGGTATCGGAAGAGCTGGTGGTCGAACGCATTCGCGAGGGTGGCGAGCGCCAGCGCATTCCCCTGCAGAATCGCCTGGGTTCCAGCCATCCGAAGCTGACCCAGGCGGTATTGCTGATGGAGGCCAATATTGAAGAGCCGCTGACTACCGACGAAATCGCCCAGCACGTGTGCGTGTCGCGCCGTCAGCTGGAACGCATCTTCAAGCAGTACCTCAATCGGGTCCCCAGCCAGTACTACCTGGAACTGCGCTTGAACAAGGCGCGCCAGTTGCTGATGCAGACCAGCAAGTCGATCATCCAGATCGGTCTGTCCTGTGGCTTCTCTTCCGGCCCGCATTTTTCCAGCGCCTATCGCAACTTCTTCGGCGCGACCCCGCGCGAAGACCGCAACCTGCGGCGTAGCAACAGCCCCTTCGAGCTGACGTCTACCCCGATCGAGCGCAGCTAAGAAAAAGCCGCATCAATATATGCGGCTTTTTCCTGGCGCAGCGATACAGCCTCAGCCTTGCTCGGTCTCACGGGCAAACAGCGGATTGCCGCAGCGATTGCAGAAGGTTGCATGCCGTTCGTGGGTGTTCTTCGCGCACACCGGACAGGGGTGCGTGAGGTGTTCCTCGCCACCGCGCATGGCGGTAGCCAGCTCAGCGGTGAAAATGCCGGTCGGCACGGCGATGATCGAGTAACCGGTGATCATCACCAGCGTCGAGAGTGCCTGGCCCAGCGGGGTTTTCGGCACTATGTCGCCGAAGCCGACGGTGGTCAGGGTCACCACGGCCCAATAGATGCCCTTGGGAATGCTGGTGAAGCCGTGCGCAGGCCCTTCGATGACGTACATCAGGGTGCCGAATACCGTGACCAGGGTGGCGATGCCGACGAAGAACACGGTGATTTTTTGCCGGCTGCCCCGTAGCGCTGTGAGTAGAAAGTTGGCCTGACGTAAATAGGGACGAAGTTTCAGCACCCGGAACACGCGCAGCATGCGGATCACCCGGATGATCAGCAGGTACTGGGCGTCGGCGAAGAGCAGGGCGAGGATTGCCGGCAGAATCGCCAGTAGGTCGATTAACCCGAAAAAACTGAAGGCATAGCGCAGTGGCTTGGGTGAGCAGTACAGGCGCACCACATACTCGATGGCGAACAGGGCGGTGAAGCCCCACTCGAGGCCGGTGAACAACTGGTCATATTGGCTGTGCACATCGTTGACGCTGTCGAGCATCACCACCACCAAGCTGGCCAGAATGGTCAGCAGCAGGTAACGGTCGAAGCGCTGGCCGGCCGGGGTGTCGGTAAAGAAGATGATGATGTACAGGCGCTGACGCCAATCGGCTGAGTTATCCATGAGCGGGTCCTGAGGACTTCCTTTCTGCGTATTCGCAAGCAGCCTAGGGAGTTTTACCCACGCGGTGCAAGTGCTCAGGCTCACTCTTCGCTGGTGCGCCTGCCCGTAGTGCCAGTGGCGCGCAGCAGGCGTTGGCCGGCGTTGATCAGCCAGCAGGCAAGGATGAACGGCATGGTCAGCGCAGGCAGGCCAAGGGCCGTGAAGCCCTGCTGCACGAGCAGCGCGAGGAGAATGCCCAGCAGTGGCGCCCAGGGCCGACTATGCACTTGGCTCAAGGCAATGCCAGCCAGCGCTGCGTTATAGCCATGCAAGCCGGCCAGGGCGCTATGCTGTGGCCAGCTCAGGCAGAGTGCCAGGGCCAATCCGCCAGCCGAACCGAGCAGGGCCCAGAGCGCAGCACGGCGGTCGGCCAGCAGCAAGCCGCTCAGCAAGCAAAGACCCGCCAGCGGTTGCTCGAGAAAAATGACCTGCCCCAGTCCGCGCAGCAGCGCCGCCATGACATTCAACCAATCGAGGCCGCTGAACGGGGGGAGGGTGCTGGGCAACACCTGTAGTTGCAAGGGCGCCGCCAGCGACAGCAGCAGCCAGCTCAGGGCGACGAAGGGAAAGGTGAAGGCTGGCAGCCATTGGCGCTCACGCAGGCGTTGCATCCAGGGCGCCAGTATCAGGCTGGACAGGCCACCAGTGACGATGATCAGCAACGGCAGGCTCGGCGACCAGGCGAAGGTCAGGCTGATCAGCATGCCGAGCAGGATGCCGTTATAGCCGTACAGGCCGATGTCGATATC
>JBFKAF010000250.1:0-5410 GCA_041621735.1 Pseudomonas sp. | reverse complement strand
GTCATGCGGGGTATGGTGGAGGAAGCGTCCCAGCCCGCCCAGGCAGAAGCCGCGGTACTGCCGGGTGTAGAGGATGAATTCGTGCCACGCCACGTCTACCGCCTGCGAGGGCATGGCGACGCTGCGCCGGCCGGCCATCCGGCACAGTTGGAAGTACTCGCGCAAACCCTGCAGCACCTGCTGGGTCTGTTGTGGGTCAAGGTGCGGGTAGCGCTCACGCAGCTTGATACGCAGGCGTTCGGGAAAGCGGTAGGCGCTAATGAACGCCTCGCGTTGGCGTTGGCGGATACGCCGCCAGAGCCAGTAAGCCAGTGCCAGAGTGGCCACGGTGAACAGGCTGGGGGTGAGCGTCATGGCGTCGTCGCCCGTGAGGTCAGGCGTGCTGCAGGGCGTTATTCAGCGCCTCTTCCAGCCTGGCCTTGTAGCGCAGGTAATGGATGGTTTGCGCCTGGCCGTCGCCGAGCACGGCCGACAGGTCGAGGTCGGTGATGTAGCAGGGGTAGCGTTCGCCGTCGCGGCGTTGGGCGAGAATATGCTTGGCCACCGCGGCGAACAGGCCAGCGGCGTATTCCAGTTCGGAGAATTCGCGGTGGTTGCAGTACAGGGTCACATGGACGCGTTTGCTGTCGGCCGGTTCGACGATGGCCTGGACGTCATAGAAGGGGTGGCTGACCGGCGCTTGCGGCGGCGGGCAGCGCTCCAGGCGCTGCGCGCGCGCGGGTGCGCCAGGCAGTACTTGGTAGTAGAGCAGCTCCAGTGCGGCCTGGGGCTGCGGGCTGTCCAGCGGTAACAGGGCGTTGCGCCGGTACAGCAGCGAGCGCAGGAAACGTTGCAGTGGCGTCAGCAGGCTTTGCTCGTCGCGAAACGGCAGGCGTTGGCGCCACAGCGCATTGTGCTCATCGAGTACGGTCAGCTCGGCCTGACCGCTCGCTTCGTGTCGGCGATAGAACACCTGAATGCACCCGGGGCGACCGGCCGGCAGAATCAAGGCCAGGTCGTCACCTTGCAGGGCATTGCGGTCGAGGTGCAGGGCGCTGTAGCCCGGCTGCTCCTCGCCGAGGTGCTCGAGCAGCGCGGGCAGACCGTTCAGCGGGGTATGGCTGACCTGGCCGGGGGTCAGTTCGAGCACGTGGTACTGCTGTTTGATCTGCACCAGGTAGCGCTTGTGGGGCGCGCCGCCGAAGGTCTCCAGGGTGCTGCGAAACAGCTCTTCGACCCGCTCGGCAATGGTCGCGGCGCGGTTGCGGCAGAAACAGCGCACGCTCAGCTTGGGCGGGTTGCTGCCTGCGGGAAGGCTGTTGAGGAAATCGCGCAGGCAGTCGAGCAATGCGTGCGGGCCGTCATAACGGCTGGTCAACAACTCGTTCCAGCTGTTCAGGCTGACCTGGTCGATGGTCAGCACCAGATTCTCGCGCACCCCGGAAAAGCCCAGCGCATCGGTGCGTTCGCTGGTCATGTGGACATTCATCTGGCTGTGCTGCTTGAGCGGGTCGAGGCCGACGTTGACCAGCAACAGCACCTGGCTCGGCGCGCTGGCGCGCAACAGTGTGGCTTCGCTGACGGGCGGCAGGGGTAGCGGTATGGCCTGCTGCAGGCTGGCCAGCAGGTTGGACAGCTCGGATTCGCTGAGGTCGCTGCTGCCAGGGTGCAATGACAGGCGCGTGCTGCTGTCGATGACGCCGTTACGGTGGCACCAGGCGAGCAGTTCGATCAGCTCGCGGGCGCGTTTCAATGGCGCGAAATCTGCCCATTCTTGCGCGCCCAGGCTGCCATTGAACAGCGCCCACTGGCTTTCGTTGGGCGCTTCCGGGCTGGGGCACTGCACCAGGGTCAGGGTGTCTTCGCCGAGGTCCGGGGCGATGCCGGGATTGATGAACTCGACTTTGCCGGCCTTGCGCTCGAACGCCGCATACAGGCGTCGGCCGAGCACGCTGAGGTCACGGCTATTGAGCGAACTGCCGGTTTGTTCGTTACGGGCGAATTGCGAGAGAAAACGGTAGCTGTAGGTCAGCTCGTTGACCAGCATGCGCCGCTCGGCGCTGACCTGGCGCACCTTCCACTGGCTGCGGCTGTCGAGCATCGCCAGTTGCCGTTGGTTCCAGTTCCAGTCGTGGGTCATGCGCTCGAGCAGCAGGCGCTGCCAGCTCTTGCTGCGGTCTCGTGGCGGTCGGCTGAGCTTCTTGTTGACCTTCAGGTACAGGCAGCGGCGAATCAGTTCGAGGCGCTCGGTTTCGCCGCGTGCCGTCAGGTATTCCTCCAGGCGCTGGTAGACCTGGATATAGGGGTCGAGCTCGTCGAGGTCGAGGCGATTGGCAAACACCGCCTGCTTGAAGCGCAGCGACAGGCATTCGACCTTGGGCTGCTCGCTGGCGTAGACCTCGGTGAGGAGCAGCTTGAGCACCGACTTGTAGGGGGATTCGATGCCCTTGAACAGCTGCCACATGCCGGCGCCGATGAACTCCTCTGGCGGAATACGCGCCAGGTGACCGAGGTCGAGCACCTCGTCGGGGCGGATAAAGCGCTTGCTCAGCAAGGTGTCGATGTAGTCGAGGTAGCGGTGTTCCTCGTACGCCGGGACCAGCCACCAGAGCGGTGTGCGCCCGGCCAGCCAGATCGCCGTGCGATAGAACTCGTCGAGCAGCAAATAGTGTTGAGTGGTGCCGCAGTCGTCTGAGGTCAGCTTGGCCTCGCGGTCGCCGAGGGTGAAGCGAGCCGGGTCGATCAGAAAGAAATGCGTCTCGGCGCCTTGGCTCGCCGCCCAGGCTTCGATCAGCTCGCATTTCTTGCGTAGCTCGGCGATGGCTTGGGCGCTGAGGTCCGGTGCGTGGCACAACCACAGGTCCATGTCGCTCTGCTCGGCCTGCGCCACGGTGCCCAGGCTGCCCATCAGGAACAGCCCGTGGATCGGTTGCGAGGGGCCGCCACGCTGCGCCTTGTAGGCGAATGAGCGGGTCAGGCGCTGCGCCTCGGCGAGTATCTCGGGCGTCGGTTCGAAGCCGGAGAGGCCCGCCGGGGTCAGCCCCGAGACATAACCGGGCAGCAGCGGGTGATTGACGTGAAACAGCAGGGGCAGCAGTTTCAGCACCAGCTGCTGGCGGGTCGGCAGCGCCTGCGAGGCGCGCAGCAGGCGACCCTGATTGACCTTGAGAAAGCGCGCACGCAGCTGCGCCAAGACCTTGCGGTCGATACCGTCGTCGAGATCCGGGCGGATTTCCTGAGTGCGACTCATGCTGGGGCTCTGCAAAGTAATGCCCCACGGCCGTTAGCCAGGCGTGGGCTGCAGGGAAAAGGTGTCAGTGCCTGCGTCGCTGGTAGCTTGAGCGCTGCCAGTGGGACGCAGGCCTATGGATATGAGGGTTAGGCGGTTTCAGCCACGTTGAGGATGGTCAGCAAGGCTTGTGCATGCTCGGCAGCATCCAGCCCCAGGCTGGTCAGATAGCCGCCATCGGGTAGGCTGATCAAGCCTTTGTCGTGCAAGCTTTTAGCCGCGGCAATCGCCTGCGGTGCGGCGCTGTGGTGAACCTTGAGGCCTTCCTGGGTGTTGCCCAGGTTGAACAGCGCGAGAATTTCCAGTTCAGCAACCAGCTCAGGGGTAAAGGACATAGATGCTCCAGGTTCTTGTGGTCATGGGCCGGGCCTCGCAGGTGTCCGGCTGAGTGGAATCCCTCGGGCCAATCGGGCAGGGGGTGTTTGCAGTGTAGCGAGCCGCACGCTCCTGTGCTGGGTTCGGCGACTAGCGTGGCTGTTTTATTGTGTTTCGTCGGGCAGTGTCGGCAGTGCACGCAGCGCCTGCTCGTACCATGCCTGGTCGAAGGGGCGCTCGTCACGCAGCATGGCCTGGATTTCATGGGCGAGCACCAGCGCCATCAGTTGCAGGCTCTCCTCGCGCGGATAACCGACCAGGGTCAGCTTGTTCAGCGTGGCCTGCGTGGCGGGTGGTTCTCCGGCTTCGATCTGGTTCTCGATGGCCTGAAGCAGGGCGCCTTCGGTAAAGGTTTCGTCGTCGTGCTCGTCGTGGTCGCTCATGGCTGGCATATCCGGGGCTGGGACATGCAGTGTGCCAGCGAGTGGTTGGCGGCGCCATTCACTGGTTTGATACGGCTGGCTGCAATGGTCGCTCTGCGGCTATAACGCTAGTTGGCTACTTCGCCGGCATTGGAGCTCGTCCTCATGTTCAAACTCTACGGATTCGCCGTCAGCAACTATTTCAATATGGTCAAGCTGGCCTTGCTGGAAAAGGGCCTGGCGTTCGAAGAGGTGACCCTCTACGGCAACCAGAGCGAGGAATTCCTCAGCATCAGTCCGCGCGGCAAGGTGCCGGTGCTGGGCGTCGAGCAGGGCTTCATCAACGAGACCAGCGCGATCCTCGAATATCTCGAGGATCGCGCTGTCGGCAAGGCCCTGCTGCCGAGCGAGCCGTTCGCCCGTGCCCAGGTGCGCGCGTTGGTCAAGGAAATCGAGCTGTATATCGAACTGCCGGCGCGTATCGGCTACCCGCAAGCCTTCTTTGGTGGGGGCATTTCCGATGCACTGAAAGCCAAGTGCAAGGCTGAACTGTTGGCGGGTGTCGCCACGCTCAAGCGCCACGCCAGCTTCGCGCCCTATGTCGCGGGCGACAGCTTCAGCCTGGCCGATATCTACTTCCTTTACAGCATCGACCTGGCCTGCGGGGTGGCGAAGAAGTTGTTCGACCTGGACCTGCTGGCCGATTTCCCCGAAGCCCGCGAGTTGCTCCTGCGGCTTAACCAGAATCCGCACGTCAAGCGCATCGCCGCCGATAAAGAGGCGGCGATGCCGGCGTTCCTGGCCATGGCTCAGGCCAAGGCGAAAGGCTGAGCCGGCAGCGCTAATCTTAGCGGCTAGCCAGTAATGCCTGGCCGCGTTTGACCGCCGCGCGCACCTGATTGGGTGCAGTGCCGCCGATGTGGTCGCGGGCGTTGACCGAGCCTTCCAGGGTCAACACGGCAAACACGTCTTGCTCGATCTGGTCGCTGAACTGGCGCAGCTCATCCAGGCTCATCTCGGCCAGGTCCTTGCCGTGGTCGACGCCGTATTTCACCGCATGGCCGACGATCTCGTGGCAGTCGCGAAACGGTAGGCCCTTGCGCACCAGGTAGTCGGCCAGGTCGGTGGCGGTGGAGAAGCCGCGCAACGCCGCCTCACGCATGATCGCGTGCTTGGGTTTGAGCGCCGGGATCATGTCGGCGAAGGCGCGCAGGCTGTCACGCAAGGTGTCGGCGGCGTCGAACAGCGGCTCCTTGTCTTCCTGATTGTCCTTGTTGTAGGCCAGCGGCTGGCCTTTCATCAGGGTCAGCAGGCCGGTCAGGGCGCCAAATACGCGGCCGGTTTTGCAACGGACCAGCTCTGGCACGTCGGGATTTTTCTTTTGCGGCATGATCGAGCTGCCAGT
>JBFKAF010000249.1:0-5457 GCA_041621735.1 Pseudomonas sp. | reverse complement strand
TTACCGCCGTCGAGCACCATCAGCGCGCTGTCCACCGCGGTCAGGGTGCGGTAGGTGTCTTCCGAGAAGTCCTCGTGGCCGGGGGTGTCGAGCAGGTTGATCATGTGTTCGCGGTAGGGGAACTGCATCACCGAGGTGGTGATGGAGATGCCGCGCTGCTTTTCCATCTCCATCCAGTCGCTGGTGGCATGGCGGTCGGACTTGCGCGACTTCACCGTACCGGCGACGGCGATCGCCTTGCCCATCAGCAGGAGCTTCTCGGTGATGGTGGTTTTACCCGCATCGGGGTGGGAAATGATGGCGAAAGTACGGCGCTTGGCGACTTCGGCGGCCTGAGTGGTCATGGAGAGGGAACCCGTCGACTCGTAGTCGGTCTGTCAAAAAAGGCGGCGATTATAACGGTAAACGCCGCCCCGCGCGGCGACCTGTAGTCTGGCCGGGCAATGGATGTTTTTCCGCCTTGCGTGCAGCATTCCATAACGTCTTGTTTTGAATCTAAAACGATCAGCCGCACCAGCACCGACGGAGGTCGAAATGGCGGCAACTTTTCATTGATCTAAGCTCCCCGTGGTCCTAAAGTTCGCGCCGAACGTCCATGCTGGCAACGATCCATTCGGCTCAAGTACTGACGACGAGAGATCGATTCGATACTCGGCGACATGCCTTGGGAAGTAGGCGAACCAAAGTGGGGAAACTGATCAGGCGTTCGCGCTTTGCTATTACTTAGTGGAGCACCCCTTACTACCTTTGTTTGTTTTGCCATTGGAGCTCCCGCATGTCGATTGAGGTTGAAGACTACTACCCGCGCCAAACCTTCCAGAAAATGAAGGCTTTCGCCGACCAACAAGAAACCCCGTTCGTGGTGATCGATACCAAAATCATCGATCAGGCCTACGATGACCTGCGCGCCGGTTTCGAATTCGCCAAGGTCTACTACGCGGTTAAGGCCAACCCGGCGGTCGAGATCATCAACCTGCTCAAGGACAAAGGCTCGAGCTTCGATATCGCCTCGATCTACGAGCTGGACAAGGTGATGAGCTGTGGTGTCGGCCCGGAGCGCATCAGCTACGGCAACACCATCAAGAAAGCCAAGGACATTCGCTACTTTTTCGAGAAGGGTGTGCGCATGTTCGCCACCGACTCGGAAGCCGACCTGCGCAACATCGCCAAGGCGGCGCCGGGCTCGAATATCTATGTGCGTATCCTCACCGAAGGCTCGACCTCGGCCGACTGGCCGCTGTCGCGCAAATTCGGCTGCCAGACCGACATGGCCATGGACCTGTTGATCCTCGCCCGCCAGCTGGGCCTGGTGCCCTACGGCGTATCCTTCCACGTCGGCTCGCAGCAGCGCGATATTTCCGTATGGGACGCGGCCATCGCCAAGGTCAAGGTGATCTTCGAGCGCCTCAAGGAAGAAGACGGCATCGAGCTGAAGATGATCAACATGGGGGGCGGCTTCCCGGCCAACTACATCACCCGCACCAACAGCCTGGAAACCTACGCCGAGGAAATCATCCGCTTCCTCAAGGACGACTTCGGCGATGACCTGCCGGAAATCATCCTCGAGCCGGGTCGCTCGCTGATCGCCAACGCCGGCATTCTGGTCAGTGAAGTGGTGCTGGTCGCACGCAAGTCGCGTACCGCAGTCGAGCGCTGGGTATATACCGACGTCGGCTTGTTCAGCGGCTTGATCGAAACCATGGGCGAGGCCATCAAGTTCCCGATCTGGACCGAGAAGAAGGGCGAGATGGAAGAAGTGGTGATCGCCGGCCCGACCTGCGATAGCGCCGACATCATGTACGAGCACTACAAGTACGGCCTGCCGCTCAACCTGGCGAGCGGCGACCGCCTCTACTGGTTGTCCACCGGCGCCTACACCACCAGCTACAGCGCGGTGGAGTTCAACGGCTTCCCGCCGTTGAAGGCTTACTACCTGTAAGGTTGCAGCAGTGACAAAGACCCGCCTTCTGGCGGGTCTTTGCGTTTGGGGCGTGGGATCGTGCTGCTGTCTGTCGTGGCGACAGAGAAAAGTTCCCGATTGCGAAAAATAATTCTTGTTTGTTAATGATTATCAAATAGAATTGCGCCTCTTCTATCTGAGGGTGATTCTCATGCGCAATTGTGCCAAGCAAATCGGCAATCTGCCGCCTCGTCGTTTACTGGCCTCGGCTGTCGGCTTCGCCCTGGCCTCATGGGCCGGTGCTGGCCTGGCTGCTCAGGCTAACGAAGCGCAGAGCGACCCGGTCGAGCTCGGCAGCGTGACGGTCAAGGGCCAGCAGGATGACGGCTACAAGGTCGACAAGGCCTCCTCGCCGAAGTACACCGCGCCGCTGCTCGACACCCCGCAGACCATCACCGTGGTGCCGCAGGAAATCATCCAGGAGCAGAACGCCCTGAGCCTGCGCCAGGTGCTGTCCAACGTGTCCGGTATCACCTTCGCCGCCGGTGAGGGCGGTGGCGGCCTGGGCGATAGCATCAACATCCGCGGCTTCAGCGCCAACTCCAATATTCAGATCGACGGCTTGCGCGACGCGGCGCAGACCAGCCGCTCCGATACCTTCAATCTGGAGTCGGTGGAAGTGATCAAGGGGCCGAACTCCGTGTACGGCGGCGCAGGCACCACCGGCGGCAGTATCAACCTGGTGAGCAAGACGCCCCAGGCGCGCGCCTTCAACCGCGCCAGCATCGGCCTGGGTACGGATGACTACCAGCGTCTGAGCGCCGACATCAACCAACCGCTGGATGCCCTCGAAGGCGCCGGCGCGGTGCTGCGCTTGAACCTGATGGGCCACCAGAACGATGTCGCCGAGCGCGACCAGATCAATCAGGAGCGGTGGGGCATCGCGCCGTCGCTGACCTTCGGCATGGGCACGTCGACTCAGCTCAACCTCAGCTACTTCCGCCAGTCTGACCAGGACCTGCCGGACTACGGTCTGCCGGCCCGCGACGGCAAGGTGCTGCCGGGCGTGGATCGGGACAACTATTACGGTTTCAAGAACATCGACACCGAGGAGACCGATACCCAGTCCTTCACGGTCAAGCTGGACCATGAGTTCAGCGAACGGCTGAGCCTGCAGAACCTGACCCGTTACGCCGAGGTCGACCGCCTTACCGTGGTCTCCGCCGCCCACGTCAACACCGCGGCCGCCGGCCTGCTGCCCGGCCAGTACGTCCCGGCCGGCCCGCAAGGCTACGGTCGTGACTACAGCACCAAGCTGGCGATCAACCAGACCAACCTGACTTGGCGCTTCGCTACCGGCGGCCTGGCCCACACCCTGGTCACCGGTGCGGAGGTTTCCCGCGAGGAGTACGACCGCACCAACCTGAGCTATGGCCTGGACTTCACCGGGCAGGCGTTCGACCTGTATAACCCGCCAGGCTACTACGTCGGCCCTATCAACAAGCAGGATACCGCCAAGACCAAGGCCGAGCTGGACGGCCGGGCGCTCTACCTGATGGACCGCATCGAGCTGAGCGAGCACTGGGAAGTCAACGGCAGCTTGCGTTATGACCACCTCGACGGTTCGGCGAAGAGCGCCACTATCGCTGGCGGCGTTACCGGCCCCTACAGCAAGTTCTCCAGTACCGACGAGGAGCTCAGCAGTCGTCTCGGCCTGGTCTACAAGCCGACGCACAACGGCAGCATCTACCTGGCCTGGGGTAACTCCTTCAACCCCTCGGCCGAGGACCTGGCGTCGCGCGGTGCCGGCCTGAGCGCCAGCACCCAGGATCTCGACCCGGAAGAGAACGAAACCTGGGAACTGGGCACCAAGTGGGAGCTGTTCGACGAGCGCCTGGCACTCAACGCCGCGGTGTTCCGGGTGACCAAGAGCAACGGCCGGATCGACAGCAATGACCCGTTGGCCGACCCGATAGTGTTGGATGGCAAGCAGCGCGTCGATGGCATCGAACTGGGCGCGACCGGCAAGCTGACCGAGCAATGGCAGGTGTTCAGCAACTTCACCTTCCTCGACAGCGAGATCATCAAATCCGACACCCCGGCCGAGGAGGGCCAGGCGCTGGCCAACACGCCGCCGCGCTCGTTCAGCCTGTGGACCACCTATGACCTGCCGGCCGGTGTACAGGTCGGTTATGGGGCGCAGTACGTCAGCGAGCGCAATGTCTCCGTGGCCAGCACCACCAAGGTGCCGGACTATTGGCTGCATAGCGCCATGCTGGGCTATCAGGTCAACGAGGACGTGGATCTGCAGTTGAACGTACGCAACCTGTTCAACGAGGAGTACTACGACCGCGTACGCAGCAATATCGGTTCTGGTGTGCGTTCCTCCGCACTGGTGCCGGGCGAGGGGCGTACCGCGATCCTTTCGGCCAACCTGTCGTTCTAGGGGTAACCCGCACCACCGCCACAGCCCCGCCAATCGTGCGGGGCTGTGGCGTATTTGGAGATCCGCCACGATGATGCTACATATTCCCCAGGTACTCAGCCCCGAGCAGGTCGCGGAGTGCCGCCAGTTGCTGCAGCAGGCGCAATGGGTCGACGGCAAGGCCACTGCCGGCTTCCAGTCGGCCATGGCCAAGGACAACCTGCAGCTGCCCGAGGGCTGCCCGGAGGCCAAGGCCATGGGCGAGCTGATTCTCGCGGCACTCGGGCGCAATCCACTGTTCATTTCCGCGGCGCTGCCGCACAAGGTGTTCCCGCCGCTGTTCAACTGCTACCAGGGCGGTCAGTCGTTCGGCCTGCACGTCGACAACGCGGTGCGCGAGGTGCGCGCGACCGGCGAGAAGATCCGCACCGACCTGTCGGCCACGCTGTTCTTCACCAACCCCGAGGAGTACGAGGGCGGCGAGCTGCTGGTCGAGGACACCTACGGCGCGCACAGCGTCAAGCTGCCGGCCGGCGACCTGATTCTCTATCCGTCCACCAGCCTGCATAGGGTCAAACCGGTGACCCGAGGGGCGCGGGTCTGCTCGTTCTTCTGGCTGCAGAGCATGGTCCGCGACGACGGCCAGCGCAGCCTGCTGTTCGACCTCGACAGCAGCATCCAGCAGCTCAACGGTGAACTGGGCGCTGGGCACGCCAGCAGCGTGCAGCTGACCGGGGTGTATCACAACCTGTTGCGGCGTTGGGCGGACCTGTAGCGCAGCGCTCGCGTGGGTGCGGGCCATGCCCCGCCCGTC
Source organism: Pseudomonas sp. (assembly GCA_041621735.1). Taxonomy (GTDB): domain Bacteria; phylum Pseudomonadota; class Gammaproteobacteria; order Pseudomonadales; family Pseudomonadaceae; genus Aquipseudomonas. The sequence goes on along the minus strand of JBFKAF010000249.1, from coordinate 318 downwards.
GGCCGATGTAAAGATAAGGTAAAAGCCTGCTTCCCCGGCTCCAATGCAAGTCGTTCTCAAATAGAATCGCACGCCGTTCCAACCTCCGCGCTCGTCGCCCGTCTCAGGTGTATCCCGTGTTGAAGAAAATCCTGTTCCAGTTGCATTGGCTGCTCGGCATCAGCGCCGGCCTGGTCCTGGCCCTGATGGGCGTGACCGGCGCTCTCTACGCCTTCGAGGGCGAGATCATGACGGCGCTCAACCCGCAGGTGTTGCAGGTCGAGGTGCGTGAGTCCGGGATGCTGGCGCCGGCCGAGCTGGTCAGCAAGATCCAGGCGG
>JBFKAF010000248.1:0-5476 GCA_041621735.1 Pseudomonas sp. | reverse complement strand
TGCCCAGCCAGAGGAAGGTCAACGGGCCGATCAGCACCGGCTTGACCTTGTGGCCCAGGGCATGGGCCTCGTCGACCTCCTCGAACAGTTGCTCCCAGCTCAGCTGGAACCGCTGATCGGCCGTGAACTCCGGGACCAGGTAGTGGTAGTTGGTGTCAAACCACTTGGTCAGTTCCTGGGCCACTTGCGGCTGCGCATGGGCGGCGCCACAGCAGTGTTCGTGAGTCTGAGCGTCGGCGCCGCCGCGGGCCATGGAGAACAGCGTCTGCAGGGTCGGCCTGCCAGTGTCCGGACGAAAGCGCTGGGGTATCACACCGAAGCTCAGCGAGTGGCTCAGCACCTGGTCATACCAGGCGAAGTCGCCCACCGGCAGCAGGTCGATGCCGGCGTCTTTCTGCAGTTGCCAGTGGGCGGCGCGTAGCGCGCGGCCGACGGCACGCAGGCCAGCCTCATCCAGCTCACCCTGCCAGTGGGCCTCCAGGGCTTTCTTCAACTCCCGATCGCGACCGATGCGTGGGAAACCGAGGGAATGGGACAGGGCCATGGGAAACGCTCCATACAAATGATGGCGCCATTGTCGTCGGCCCTTCATGGTGAGACAAACTCAACATATTTGTCTTGAACTATAATTTCACTCATGTTCAGCTTGCCCGCTCATTCGTAGGCGCAAGCGGGTTCGCGATCCGTGTCGCTATAAGGCATCGCGGGCCGGCTCGCACCTACTCAGCAGCAGATCAATCAAACCTTGAGGCCCGCCATGCTCGAACTGCGCCACCTGAAAACCCTGCATGCCCTGCGCGAGAGCGACAGCCTGGTGGACGCCGCCGAACGCCTGCACCTGACCCAATCGGCCCTCTCACATCAATTCAAGGAACTGGAAGAGCGTCTCGGCATGCAACTGTTCGTGCGCAAGACCAAACCGGTGCGCTTCACCAGCGCCGGCTTGCGCCTGCTGCAACTGACCGATGCGGTGCTGCCGCTGCTGCGCGGCGCCGAACGCGACCTGGCGCGCCTGGCCGGCGGTACCGCAGGCCGCTTGCACATGGCCATCGAATGCCACAGCTGCTTCCAGTGGCTGATGCCGACCATCGACCAGTTCCGCGACGCCTGGCCAGAGGTGGAACTGGACCTGGCCTCGGGCTTTTCCTTCGCCCCGCTGCCGGCCCTGGCCCGTGGCGATCTGGACCTGGTGGTGACCAGCGACCCGCTGGAACTGGCCGGCATCACCTATGTGCCGCTGTTCACCTACGAGGCCATGCTCGCGGTGGCCAACCAGCACGTCCTGGCCGGCAAGCCCTACATAGTCGCCGAAGACCTGGCCAGCGAAACCCTGATCACCTACCCGGTGGAACGCGAACGCCTGGACATCTTCACCCGCTTCCTCGAGCCGGCCGACGTCGAGCCGGCGCAGCTGCGTACCTCGGAGCTGACGGTGATGATGATGCAGCTGGTGGCCAGCGGCCGCGGCGTCTGCGGCCTGCCCAACTGGGCCCTGCATGAATACAGCTCGCGTGGCTACGTCAGCGCCAAACGCCTGGGCAGCAAGGGCCTGTTCGCCACCCTGTATGCCGCCATCCGTACCGATATGCTCGACGCGCCCTTTATGCGCGACTTCCTGCTCACCGCCAAGGACACCTCCTTCGCCAACCTGGAAGGGGTCAGCGTGGCGCGCTGAACCAGGAGAGGCACCCACCCCATCCGGCACTGCAGCGACCATCAGCAAGCCCTGTTACAACTGTCGACTTGCCCATCGTGACCAGCAGTCATAGCATGACCAGCAGTCATGGTCTTTCCGGCACCTCCCTATGCGCTACCACGAGCAACTCTTTCAGCAACGCGAGGACGCCATCCTCGCCGCCGCCCGCCAACTGTTCCGCGAACAGTCCTGGGATCGCGTAACCATCGCCGAGGTGGCGATTCAGGCGGCGATCGGCAAGGGCACGGTGTACAAGCACTTCCCCAGCAAGGAGGCACTCTACGCACAGCTGACACTGAACCTGTCCCGGGACAACCTCGCCGAACTGCAGGCTCTGCACGCCAACCACCCGCCGCAAGAGTCGATGCGTCTGGTGATCCGCCAGGCGTTCGAGCAGATGCTCGCCGACCCGGTACTGGCGCAACTGTGCCAACACTGTGATCGACCGGCCTTTCAGGAGCGCCTGGATGCCCCTTACCGCGAACAGTTTCTGCAGCTGGAGCACGATTACATCGCATTCTTCAGCCAGTTGCTCAAAACCACCCTCGGCGAACACCCACTCTCCCCGGGCGACTGCCAATACCTGTTGTGGGGCGTGGAAGCCTGCTGCAACGGGGTGATGGCACGCATCGCCTCCGGCGGCTTCGAGCACTGGGCCGAGCCCATTGCCCTGAGCGACTACTTCGACCGTGTCACCGAGTTCATCATCGCCGGCCTGCGTGGTCAGGCCGAGGCCTTGCGCGCTCAAACCGCCAGCCAGGAGTCAGCCCCATGTTCAGTCAACTGAGCAAACGTCCCTGGTTGATCGCCATCCTCATCAGCCTGTTGCTGCTGCTCTGGTTATTCAGCGGCTCGCTGTTCCAGGCCCGCGAAACCGCCAGTGCCGACCAGCCGATGGCCGAGCAGGGCCTGCCGCGCGTGCAGATCCAGTGGCTGGAGGCCAGCCCTATGCAACGCCAACTGGTGGTCCAGGGCCAGGTCGAACCCTGGCGCCGGGTCGAGTTGCGCGCCCAGATCAGCGGCAGCGTGCTGCGTCTGGATCAGGACAAGGGCAGCCGTGTGGAACAGGGTCAGCTACTGCTCAGCCTGGCACCGGATGACCGCACGGCGCAGGTCGCCCGTGGCGAGGCCGATGTGCGCCAGCGCGACAGCGAGGTGACGGCGGCCAAACGTCTGCGCGAGCGCAAACTGATCTCGGCCAACGAACTGATGCGCCTGCAAAGCGAGCTGGCCAAGGCCCGCGCCGAACTCGACAGCGCCCGCCTGCAGCTGCGCCATACCCGTATCCTCGCGCCCTTCGCCGGGGTCTACGACCAGCGCCAGGTCGAACTGGGCGACGTGGTCCAGCCCGGCCAGGGCCTGTTGACCCTGGTGGATATCAGTCAGCTCAAGGTCAGTGCGCAGATCGCCCAACAGCAGGTGGCCCAGTTGCGCCTCGGCCAGGCGGTGCGGGTGCAAGCCCTGGACGGCCGCGAACTGCAGGGCGAGTTGCACTTCATCGCCGCCGCTGCCGACCCCGGCTCGCGCAGCTTCCGTATTGAAGTACGGGTGGCCAATCCCGAGCGCCTGCGCCTGGCCGGGGCCAGCGCCACGCTGCACATCCACACCGGCGAAGCCCTGGCCCACCGCCTGTCGCCGGCGCTGCTCAGCCTCGATCAAGCCGGCCGGCATGGCGTCAAGTGGATCAACCAGCAGCAACAGGTCGAGTTCAGCCCGGTGCAGCTGATCAGCGTCGACGACCAGGGTGCCTGGGTCAGCGGCCTGCCATCGCGGGTGGCGCTGATCACCCTCGGCCAGGGCTTAGTCGAACCGGGACAACAGGTCCTCGCCCAGACGGCCAAAGAGGGCAGCTGAGATGCGTACCTTGATTGCCGCGGCCCTGGATCGCAGTCGCACCAGCCTGTTGCTCCTGCTGTTTCTGATCGTCGGCGGGCTGGCCGCCTATGTGGCGATTCCCAAGGAATCCAATCCGGATGTCAGCATCCCGATCATCTATGTCGTGGTCACCCTTGAGGGAATCAGCCCGGAAGACGCCGAACGCCTGCTGGTCAGGCCCTTGGAACAGGAGTTGCGCAGCCTCGAGGGGATCAAGGAAATGCGCTCGGTGGCCAACGAAGGCAATGCCTCGGTCACCCTGGAGTTCGATGCCGGCTTCGACGCCAAACAGGCCCTGGCCGACGTGCGCGAGAAAGTCGACAGCGCGCGCAGCAAGCTGCCGGAAGAAGCCGAAGAACCCACGGTCAACGAGGTCAACGTGGCGCTATTCCCGGTGCTGTCGATCGGCCTGTCCGGGCCAATCGCCGAGCCGGAACTGGTGTATGTCGCCCGCCAACTGAAGGACAACATCGAGGGTATCGCCGAGGTTCTGTCGGTGGAGGTCGGCGGCGACCGCGAAGACCTGCTGGAAATCGTCGTCGACCCGCAGGTGCTCGACAGCTACGGCATCGACTACAGCGAGCTGTTCAACCTGGTCACGCGCAATAACCGCCTGGTCGCCGCCGGCAGCCTGGACACCGGCGCCGGGCGCATGAGCATGAAGGTACCTGGGGTCATCGAAGACCTGCAGGACGTACTGTCGCTGCCGATCAAGGTGGTCGGCGACAGCGTGGTGACCTTCGGCGACGTGGCCAGCATCCAGCGCACCTTCAAGGACCCCACCGGCTTCGCCCGGATCAACGGCCAGCCGGCCATCGTCCTGGAAGTGTCCAAGCGCAGCGGCGCCAACATCATCGCCACCATCGAGCAGGTCAAGGCATTGATGCAACAGGCCCAGCCGCTGCTGCCCGAGGGCCTGCAGGTCAGCTACATCATGGATCAGTCGCAGCAGGTCAAGAGCATGCTCGACGACCTGCTCAACAACGTGCTGACCGCCATCGTGCTGGTGCTGATCCTGGTGGTGGCGAGCATGGGCATGCGCTCGGCGCTGCTGGTCGGCTTGACCATCCCCGGCGCCTTTCTCAGCGGCATCCTGCTGATCTGGTCGCTCGGTTTCACCCTCAATATCGTGGTGCTGTTCAGCCTGATTCTGGTCGCCGGCATGCTGGTGGACGGCGCCATCGTGGTCTCCGAGCTGGCCGACCGCTACCTGCATCAGGGCCAGAGCCCACGCCAGGCCTGGGCCAATGCTGCGACGCGGATGGCCTGGCCGGTGATCGCCTCGACCGCCACCACCCTGGTGGTGTTCCTGCCGCTGCTGTTCTGGCCCGGAGTGGTCGGTCAGTTCATGAAATACCTGCCGGCCACGGTGATCCTCTGCCTGCTGGCCTCCCTGGCCATGGCCCTGGTATTTCTGCCGGTGCTGGGCGCGGTGACCGGCGGCCAGCCGCAACCGTTGCCCAGCCAGGCCAGTCGTGGCGGCCAGGCTTACCGCAAGCTGCTCGGCAAGCTGCTCAAGCGCCCCGGTCTGACCCTGCTCGGCATGCTCGCGCTGATTGCCCTGATCTACACGGGCTACAGCCGTTTCAACCATGGTGTGGAGTTCTTTCCCGAGGTCGAGCCGGAAAGCGCGCAGATCTGGCTGCGCGCCCGCGGCGACCTGTCGGTACAGGAAAAGGACGCCCTGCTCCAGCAAGTGGAAAAACGCCTGCTCGGCATGTCCGAGGTCAAGGCGCTGTACGCCCGCTCCCTGGCGCAGCCGGACGGCCAGCTCGGCGCCGACGTGATCGGCACCCTGCAGTTCCAGTTCGTCGACTGGCACCAGCGCCGGCCGGCCAAGCAGATTCTCGCCGACATGAGCCGCCGCAGCGCCGACATTCCCGGCGTCGTGCTGGAGTTCCGCGC